>JANWZG010000147.1 GCA_025054735.1 Cyanobacteriota bacterium
TAAATCACCCCCCAGATGGCAAAGGCGTAATTGGCGGGAATAATCTGCACCTCTGCAAACAACAGGTTAGACAATCGACCAATGTTAATGCCGTTGGGCGGTTTAATGTTCGACAGGGCATTAACCGCGATGCTGCCCCAAATGGCCCCCAGGGTAGCTAGCTGCCGCAGTCGATCGGAATCCCCAACAACAGGTTTCATTACATCTCTTTTCCGACGCTCCCTACGTCAGCATAGCATCTCTGTGGTCATCCCTGAGAGCCGCGCCAGCGCCAAGGCCCTATGCCACAATGAAAGTGCCGCAATAAAAAATCGTGAAAACATCGCGTCTGTTCTGGTGTCTAAGGTAACCATGAGCCGCACTTACAAAGCTACTGGCATTAACCTCAGAGCCATGCCCATGGGTGAACACGATCGCCTGCTCACCGTCTTAACTCAAGAGCATGGGTTGATTAGGGCGATCGCCCCTGGTGCCCGCAAACACAAATCTAGCCTAGGGGGACGCAGCAGCCTGTTTGTGGTTAATCGACTAGAAGTCGTCCATGGGCGATCGCTCGACAAAATTATCCAAGCCCAAACCACTATGTCCTTTCCAGGTTTGAGCCATAACTTGGGCACCCTGATGGCTAGTCAATACTTGGCAGAGCTAGCCCTCTGTCAGGCTCTCAGCAATCAATCCCAAGCCGACCTCTTCTCCTTGTTAATCGAACACCTTACCCGCCTAGAGCACCTAGTGACCAGTGCATCCCCAAGCCAGCCCCTCCCTAGCATGGTGGTCATGCACCTGTGCCATGCTAGTTTTCACCTGTTGGCATTGGCTGGGGTTGCCCCCCAAGTACATGCCTGTTGCATTACCCAGCAACCCCTAACTCCAGTAGTGAATCAAGCTGACTGGTGGGTTGGCTTTAGCAGTGCGGTTGGGGGAACGATCGCGATGACAGTGAATCCACTCCCTGATCTGACAGTGCGGCTAACCGCTCATCAACTCACTCTCTTACAACACCTAACGGAACCTGATTTACCGTGGTCAGAGGGGCAAGAGAATGTGCCACAATCATCAATGGTAGTTCAAGGGGCATCTGCATCGATAGGTAGTCCAGCCCTATTGCATGACTGGTTAACGATCGAGCGCCTCTTGCGACACCATGCGCAGTATCACTTTGAACGCCCAATTCGGTCTGCCGACCTGATGGAAAGCTATCTTTCCATTGCCCAATGCTCCGTTTAGTGTGCCTATGTTTCGCTCCTCCGACCTAGAAACCACCGAGGATTCTCAGTGTTTGACATCGCCTGAACAACGAGATGCCTCACTGGCCCAAGGCATAGCAACGGTACCCTCATCGTCAAATGAGGTAAACGGAGCAATACCCCACGCTGCAACCACTATAAATAGCGCCTCTGGGATAGAGCCATCTCCGTTAGAGGCTGAGGACGAAGACCATGGATTCTTGCCTGTGCTGAGAAACCTCAACTTTCTGACCCTATGGGGTGGACAGGTTTTTTCTCAATTGGCGGACAAAATTTATCTGGTGTTGATGATTGCTATCATCGATAGCCGATTTCAGGGCGCAGGGCAAAGCATTAGTGGCTGGGTGTCATCGGTGATGATTGCCTTCACCATTCCAGCCGTGCTGTTTGGATCCATTGCTGGAGCCTTTGTTGATCGCTGGTCAACCAAGGCCATCCTTGTGCTGACTAATCTATTCCGAGGATCCCTAGTGTTAAGTTTGCCGCTGTTGCTGTGGCTCTCTCGCGATTGGGCACCTATCAATGGCCTGCCGATCGGATTCTGCTTTTTACTCGGAATTACATTTCTGGTATCGACCTTGACCCAATTTTTTGCCCCCGCCGAGCAAGCCGTTATTCCCCTGTTGGTGCCTCACCATCATTTGCTGTCTGCCAACTCCCTTTACACCACCACGATGATTGGCTCGGTGATTGTTGGGTTTGCTGTGGGGGAACCTTTACTGGCGATCGCTGATCGCCTAGGGCATTGGTTCAATCCAGTGTGGGATTTAGGCAAAGAAGTAGCTGTGGGTGGAGCCTATATCATTGCTGGCCTACTGCTTATGTCAATTCGGATCCGAGAAAAGCTCCCTGACTATTCACAGCATCCAGAGCCACCCCACATTCTGCAAGATATCTGGGACGGCATTCGTTACCTGCGTGAGCAACCCCACATTCGGGCTGCCATGGTGCAACTCGCTATTCTTTCCTCCATTTTTGCTGCTCTGTCAGTCCTGGCTGTGCGCCTAGCGGAAGTATTGCCAGAAATTGAGACTGACCAATTTGGCTTCCTATTAGCGGCGGGCGGTGTTGGCATTGGCATTGGGGCTGTGGGTGTGGGGAATTTTGGCAAACGGTTAGGCAGCCTCACACGGCTGAGTGTCTATGGCTCGATCGGCATGGGTGCTAGTTTGATTGGCATTGCCCTAGTGTCGCATCGACTGATTCCTACCTTGGGGATGATTACTCTGTTAGGGATCTTTGCTGCCTTGGTGGGTGTACCAATGCAAACACGGATCCAAGCAGATACACCAGAGGAAATGCGGGGCAAGGTGTTCGGTTTACAGAACAATGCTGTCAACATTATGCTGAGCCTACCCTTGGCTCTCACCAGCGTGGCAGAGACGCGGCTAGGGTTGCCATTGGTCTTTTTGGGATTGGCGGGGATTACGATCGTCGGTGGCTTGTTAACCTGGTATAGTTCCGGTAATAAATAACAAGCTTATAAACCTGAATGCATATCGCGTGGCTCGGAAAAAAATCCCCCTTTTGCGGCAACGTTACCTATAGTCGAGAAATCACCAATGCTCTGCTCGATCGAGGGCACCATGTCAGTTTTTTACACTTTGCCCAAGACGATGAAACAGCTAACGGATTGCCCGACTATCAAGAAGTTCCGTTACCATTTCTGTACAAGTCTCAAATTTATACCATCCCTACCCTGGGAGCACGTAAGATACTTACCCAGTCTTTGTCTGAGTTACAACCAGATGTGGTGCACGCCTCCCTAACGTTGTCGCCGTTAGATTTTGTGTTGCCGGAAATCTGTGAAGAGCTAAATCTGCCGCTAGTTGCGACGTTCCATCCTGCCTTCGATCGCAAGCGCCGTAACCTGACATCAGGTACCCAACACCTCACCTATCAGCTCTATGCCCCCTTCCTAGCCAACTATGACGCAGTTATCGTGTTTTCTCAAATTCAGAAGGACATCTTGGCACGCTTAGGCGTGCCCCTAGAGAAGCTAGCCGTGATTCCCAACGGTGTGGATACCCAGAAATATTCCCCCGGTCGATCGCGCCTTAAAGCTGAACTAGGAGCTAAGCATGTGTTTTTGTACATGGGACGCATTGCCCCTGAGAAAAACGTAGAGTCCTTGCTGAAGGGATGGAAGCGAGCCAACATGGGCGATGACTGCGCCTTGGTGATTGTTGGGGATGGCCCTTTACGCTTGCCCCTAGAAACTGCCTCTGCCCTTGATGACACCATTGTTTGGTGGGGCTATGAGCCGATCGAACAACGTCGGATCGAAGTGTTGCGGGGAGCCGATGTGTTTATTTTGCCGTCCTTGATTGAAGGGTTATCCCTATCTCTGCTAGAAGCTATGGCCTGTGGATTAGCCTGTGTGGCCACAGATGCTGGAGCTGATGGCGAGGCGATCGCAGGTGGGGCAGGTGTAATCTTGCAGACAGAGGGTGTTGCTACCCAGCTTAAGGTATTGCTACCCCAGTTGCGTGACCATAGTGGCTGGGTGTCGTTGATGGGGCAAGCAGCCCGACAGCGAGTGCTAGAGCGCTACACTCTGAGTCAAAACATTACTCACCTAGAGGCTCTTTACCAGCGAGTGTTGCAACCACAATCATTAGCGAGTAAAGTCTAGACCCCAAAGACCCAAAGGCTAACGCAAATTAGACCCGGTGCTGCTCCAGCGGTCTGGAATCTGTCAAATAGGCATAATTTCGTCAGCCCTCACGCTACAATCAATATCCACCTGTTAATTTTGCATTTTCAATGGCTAAGCGATCGCACCTATGAGCAAAGGGACGTTGTTTGATAAGGTTTGGGATGCACACACCGTGGGAATCTTGCCCTCTGGCCAAACCCAACTATTCATCGGGCTACACCTCATCCACGAAGTCACCAGTCCCCAAGCATTCGCCATGATCCGAGAGCGGGGACTGGCAGTGATGTTTCCCCAGCGCACGATTGCCACAGTGGATCACATCATCCCTACGGAAAAGCGCGATCGTCCCCTCCTCGATCCCCTGGCTGAAGAAATGATGCAGTCCCTAGAGCAGAGTTGTCGTGAACATGGCATCACCTTTTACAATGTAGGATCCGGAAAACAGGGGATTGTGCACGTGATTGCCCCAGAACTGGGGTTGACCCAACCTGGCATGACTGTAGCCTGTGGAGACAGCCACACCTCTACCCACGGAGCCTTTGGGGCGATCGCCTTTGGCATCGGCACCAGCCAAGTGCGGGATGTACTGGCCTCCCAAACCTTGGCCCTGAACAAGTTGAAGGTACGCCGCATTGAAGTCAACGGTAACCTCAAGCCTGGAGTCTATGCTAAGGATGTAATTCTGCACATCATCCGCAAGCTGGGGGTCAAGGGTGGTGTGGGTTATGCCTATGAATATGCAGGCAGCACTATTGAGCAGATGAATATGGAAGAACGGATGACCATCTGTAATATGTCGATCGAAGGTGGTGCTCGCTGTGGATACATCAACCCAGATCAGGTGACGATCGCTTACCTCAAGGGACGTGAATTTGCGCCTACAGGTGCTGCTTGGGATCAGGCTGTGAGCTGGTGGCTGAGCATTGCCAGCGATCCGGATGCTATTTACGACGATGTGGTGGTCATCGATGCGGCTGATATTGCACCTACAGTCACGTGGGGCATCACGCCTGGTCAGGGCATTGGCGTGGATGAGGTCATACCCACCCTAGAGATGTTGCCAGAAGAAGAACGAGCCTTGGCAATGGAAGCATACCAGTATATGGACTTGACTCCCGGTACTCCCATTAAGGGCACTCCTGTGGATGTGTGTTTTATTGGCAGTTGCACTAATGGCCGCATCAGTGATTTGCGAGAAGCTGCCAAAGTAGCCCAAGGGCGGAAAGTTGTCGATGGCATCAAAGCCTTTGTGGTACCCGGTTCAGAGCAGGTGAAGCAGCAGGCAGAAGCCGAAGGACTTCATGAGATCTTCCTAGCAGCAGGGTTTGAATGGCGCGAACCTGGTTGTTCTATGTGTTTGGCAATGAATCCTGATAAGTTGCAAGGACGACAAATTAGTGCATCGTCTTCTAACCGCAATTTCAAAGGCCGACAAGGCTCTGCATCGGGACGAACCCTGTTGATGAGTCCAGCCATGGTGGCCGCAGCAGCGGTGACAGGTCAAGTTTCTGATGTGCGATCGCTGGTTAGCTGACCGTCTTGTGGCAAGATTAAGGGTGACGTTCTCAATCAAGCAGGTCATGGGTTACCAGCAACTGATTCAAACCCTGAAAGCCAGCCTTCTGGTGATTGTTTTCCTATTGCTTGGCATCGGTCGGGCACCACTAGCTTGGGCAGCATTACCCGCTGGCAATGCAATTACCGACGGCAAGGCAATTTTACGATATGCGCTGCCAATCGATAATCGCACAGTGCGCGACTTGCAGGCCAGTTTAGAAGACATTGCTGTGCAACTACGGGGCAAACGCTGGAACCCCATTAGCAAAGATGTGAGCAAAGCAGCATCTATCATCCGCGATAAACAAGATAAGCTGCTGGCTAGCATTCCTGCCGATCGCCAAGCATCAGCCCAGGCCCTGATTGCTGACTTGCAAGCCGAAATTGCTAACCTGCAAGCAGCGGTAGAGTCTAAGCAGAAGGAGTCAGTGTGGATTGCGCGGAGTAAGGCACTAGATCTGGTGGGACAACTAGAGGAACTCATGGTAACGACGTTTCCCTTTGAGGTGCCCGCAGCCTACAGCAACTTACCCCAACTGCGAGGACGAGCAACCGTGGTGATGAACACTAACAAAGGCCAAATGACAATCGTAGTCGATGGTTATAGTGCTCCGGTTACCGCTGGTAACTTCGTTGATCTCGTCCAGCGAGGTTTTTATGATGGCTTACCCTTCATCCGGGCAGAAGAATCCTATGTACTGCAAACAGGGGATCCTGATGGCCCAGAGGTTGGATTTGTGGATCCTAAAACAGGCAAATACCGAGCTATTCCCCTAGAAATTTTGGTGGATGGTGATCAAGCTCCTACCTACGGCATTACCCTAGAGGATGCAGGTCGCTATCAAGATATGCCAGTGTTGCCCTTTTCTGCTTACGGTGCCCTGGCGCTAGCACGTCCCAGCGACGACCCCAACGGCGGCTCATCCCAGTTCTTTTTCTTCCTGTTTGAGCCAGAACTGACTCCAGCCGGACGCAATCTATTGGATGGACGCTATGCCATCTTTGGTTACGTCACTGAGGGCAAGGAAGTGTTAGAGCAGCTTAAGCAGGGAGACATTATAGAAACGGCGCGAGTGGTCAGCGGCTTAGAAAATCTAGTTCAGCCGTCTTAAAGGGATGATGTATCTAGGCAGGATTGGAGCTAGATTCACGTAGTGCTCCGCTAGGGAAGGATGAGGCGGGTGCCTCTGGAGCGATCGTTGCCAAGATGTCTTGACGGAGGCGATTAAGGGTAGTGTCTGGGTTTAGTTGGTGCAGCAGCTCATGCAGCACAGTGTCAGCTCCTTGAGGCCCCCAGGTACAGCCCTGCTCTAGGTAGCGCTTAGTGGCTTGTCCCACCCGATAGGCCCCCCACCCAGCCAGGCTAGCTTGGGCGATCGCAGTGCCTGCGTAGGCGGCAATGCCAGCAGCACTATCCAACGCTGTGCCCACAGCAGCAGCACTCTTACCCATCCCTAGCAACAATCCGCTGCCCAATTCGCTGAGCAATAGCCCCCCTGCACTCCCCAAGATGGTTTTCAGCAATGCCCCAGCTTGGTGGCGAGTAATAGGCAACCCGTAGAGTTTAGCCAAGGCACGAATCATGGCAAGGTCACTAAAGAGGCCACCCACAATATCTAGACCTGCGATCGGATTCAGGGCTACTACCAACGCTTTAGTACGAGCAAAGCGCCAAATTACTTGGTCAGCCTCCTGTTCCCAATGGTCTAGGGTTTGGTGGGCGATCGTTCGTTCTACCTCCCGTGCCTGTCGCAGAGCATTGAGGGCAAGCAGCGATCGTCCTTCTCGGTTCAACAAATCCAATATTGCTTGACGCAGGGCAGTGATTTGGGGTGATGGGGTTTCGTGTTCATAGCGCACGGTACCATCGGGCAGCTCAATGCGCACAGGAATAGGGGCTGGATCTGCTGATACCAAGACAATATCGCGTAGGGTGACGGGTGCCGCAGCTTGGTCTAGGGTCGCCCATTTCTGGAGCTGACGTAAGATGACCTGGCGATCGTAGTCAGGATACAGGTCAATTTTGTTGAACACTAGAATCAACGGCTTGTGGGCAGTTCTCAGCTCCTGTAGCGCCTTGTATTCTGTGCGAGTAATATCCCCCGCTACGATGAACAAAATTAAATCTGCCTGTTGAGCAATCTGTCTGGCCAAATCGGCTCTAGCTTCCCCGTCAATTTCGTCTAGTCCGGGTGTGTCAATTAGCTCCACCTGCACCTTGTCGCTGTCTACCGCCGTCCAGCGTACTGTGTGGGGAAACTGCGTCACCCCGTGCAGTGGCCCCGTTTGCAGCACAGGACGATTCAGCAAAGCATTGAGCACCGCAGACTTACCCCGACTCACCAACCCAAAGGCTGCAATCCGAATGACGCGCTGCTCTAACTTGGTTAGGGTATTCGTCAGGGTCTCCACATGGCGTTGCATAGCAGCCTTCCAGGCCACAGTATTAGGGCTGGCCATTGCCCGCTCTGCCATACGTAACCGAGCCGTGTAGCGATGCACTGCCTCCCGTAAGCTTAAGCGTGCCCGGTTATAGTGAACCTCCTGCTGAGTCCCCGTCACTAGTGTGTCTCCTCAGTTACATCCCAACAGCTATATCAATCCCAATCTAGCACTCGCAGGAACTGGGGGATGATGCATTCTAGCCCGAAGGGACAGAAACCACCGTTGGGAAGGTTCCAATTATTGCAGATTACTGCTAGCCGATCGTGGAGGTTGTGCGGCTTGCGCTGAAACTTGTTGGGAGTACATGGCCCGTAGTACCAATGCTGGATCCACCCATTGCCCTTGATAACGCAGCCCCCAATGCAGATGAGGCCCAGTGGTACGTCCTGTCATGCCTACTCGCCCAATGCGCTCACCAGAAACCACAACTTGTCCTTGAAAAATCTGGATACCACCATCGCGATCAATCAAGTAGCGCTGTCCCCTAGATACCTCAACTCGTCCCTGCATGTGGCAATAGATATGCTCCCATGTGTCTGAGACAACAATAACTGATGTTCCACAATTTCCGTCATCCGAAACTTGCACAACCGTCCCTGTCCACCAATTGCGTACATAGCTGCCCATGGGCGCTGCCATATCTAAACCGTGGTGAAATTCGCGACGATAGGAGCCATCAGGAGCCTGACGATAACCAAACGGCGATGTGTATTGCTGAAAGTTTTCCACCGGAAACGATGCGCCTTGCCAGTTACTGCCAGTAGCTACAGCATTGGCAACCAGTTGGGCTTGC
>JANWZG010000148.1 GCA_025054735.1 Cyanobacteriota bacterium
CCTTACACCCTTGGGAATGTAGACAAAGGAGCCATCACTAAATACCGCCGAGTTGAGGGCAGCAAAGTAGTTATCAGTTGGGGGCACAACACTACCTAGGTAGCGTTTTACTAGCTCAGGATGCTCCTGGAGAGCTTCGGAAATAGAGCAAAAGATGATGCCATCCTTTGCTAACTTGTCCTTGAAGGTAGTGGCGATCGAAACACTATCAAAAATCGCGTCCACAGCTACATTGGCCAAGCGCTTCTGTTCCGACAGTGGAATCCCCAGTTTTTCAAAGGTTTCCAGCAACGCTGGATCCACATCGTCCAAACTGTTGAGCTTCTTGGGAGCCTGTTTAGGTGCTGAATAGTAAACAATGTTCTGATAGTCGATTGGAGGATAACCAACCCGTGCCCACGTTGGCTCTGTCATTCGCAACCACTGTCGGTAAGCACGCAGGCGAAATTCCAGCATAAACTCTGGCTCATTCTTCTTCGCCGAAATTAGACGCACAACCTCTTCACTGAGACCTTTAGGAATAGTCTCAGACTCAATAGCGGTTACAAACCCATATTTGTAGGGCTGGTTAACTAACGTTTGGAGGGCTGCGCTCATGGTTGTTATTCTCTCCGCATTACGATTTTAAGAGTAGCGTCAGTAGTATCGGGTCAGCAGTAAATTAGTACTGGCTAGTCGTGCTCCGAATCTGTTCAAAGCTGATTTCCTGGGCTGTACCTGCAAAGTCATTGTCAGGAGTGAGAAACAACATGCAATGACATTCTTTGCGCTCGCGCATAGGCACGCAGGGACAGTTCCAGAACGCTGCTGCGACTTCTGCTTCTTTATCTTCATAGTGGCGGCAGGGACACAATGGTGCGCCTAGCTCATCTTTGTGCTTAGCTAGGCCCTCAATGACCACAGCAGTCACACCTAAGTCAGCGCAGAAATAAGTGCCAGTGCGCTTGGCATAGGTTTCAGCAAAATGCCGCATGGCTTCTAAGCTTTTATCAGTTGCTTGGGTAGTTGTCGGAGTATTCATCGGCAGGGGAGACAGAAGAGGTAATTATCGATATAATCTAAAGCAACATGTATGTTGTCTAAGTATCTTTAGGGTACTTTAGAAACGTACACGTTGTCAAAGTAATTTAATGTAAATCATACGGTAAAGCGGGAACGTTCTGAAAACGTATGTCTGGCGATCGCAAAGTGTCTTCCCCTTCACAGTCTGCTCCAGATGCGCTTATTGCTGAGTCGCAGCTTGACGATCGTGCTGGCTCCGCATCCTCGACCAAGCAAGATATTCTGACCCATTTGCTCAAGCAGGGTGAGGCAACTGCCCAGGATTTAGCTGATTGGTTGGCTATTACTCCTCAGGCAGTGCGTCGCCACCTGAAAGACTTAGAGGCCGATGGTCTGATTCAGCATCAAGCCATCCAGACTGGTATGGGCCGCCCTAACTATGTCTACAGACTCAGCGCCGCTGGACGAGAGCAGTTTCCCGATTGCTATAGTGACTTTGCTCTCTCACTGCTGGACACGTTAAAGGAAACGGTTGGTCAAGAGCAGGTCAGTACAATTTTGCAAAAGCAGTGGCAACGGAAAGCCATGGACTATCGGCAACAGTTGGGGCACGGTTCACTGCGCGATCGTGTTGCTGCCCTGGTGAAATTACGCCGTCAAGAGGGATTTATGGCAGAACTCCACTGCCCTGAACCCGATGCATCTGGCCAGGAACGTTACATTATCGCTGAGTATCACTGTGCTATTTCCCATATTGCCGAGTCCTTTCCAGCAGTATGTGGGCACGAGTTGGAGCTATTTGCAGCGGCGCTACAAGATTGCACAGTAGAGCGCACTCATTGGTTAGTGAATGGCGAACATCGTTGTGGATATTTGATTCAGGCTACGAGTTAGTTCAGATCCTATTTGCGAGCTATGACATCATCGCCCCTAAAACCAGATTTGGGACTGTACCAAGCTAAGTATTGGTTGCGCGATCGCCTTCGACACCTACCAGGCATTAGCCACTTGTCTCCCAATGCCTTATCGGTGTTGGCCTTTGTCCCAGGTTGCTTGGCGGCCTACTGTCTCTATCGGCAATGGTGGTTAGGGGCTGTGGGGGCGATCGTGGCTCGCATGGTGATTAACACCCTAGATGGCCTAGTCGCTGAGGAATTTAATAAGACCTCTAAGCTGGGAGCTTATCTTAATCGGTTACCTGGCGAGTTTACTGATGTCCTAATTGTGTTAGGGCTGTGGAACGTGGGGGAATTTCCTTGGACGCTGGCTCTGGTAGTGTTGGTAGGCTGGGTACAGATGTTTGGCTTGCTGGGCCTCGTGGCTGACAGCAAAATTCAGTCCGTAGGCCCCTGTGGACAGACTGATCGCCTTGCTATTCTGGCGATTGCCTGTCTAGCTACCTTGGCAGTCGATGCCTATCAAGTTTGGCGCTACGTGATTCCAGGGTTATGTATCGGGTGTGGAGTGACGATTGTGCTGCGAATTTATCGATCGCTGAAGGATATTAGCCAGCAGGTACCCAGTAACTCCTAGCTGCTAGATAAGCCGAGAGGTAGCACTGAATCAACCCCCAAATCTCTTCAAATTTCATAAACAATCTTCACATTGTAGGGGAAGAAATTTGTTATCCTTTATCAACCGAAATTCAGCCCAGTTATCCTAGATGCCCTAGAGAGTTAGCCATCGGGACAGTTAGCAAACTGGTTGTTTTCCTGATTGGTAACCGAGGGTGCTAGCTATAGTAAGTCACTGGTGCAGACTACACATCGAAGGAGTTGAGCATTGATGGCACCTAACAGCAAGTACGCACAACTATTGCAGTTTTTAGAAGAGGAACTGGCCCTGTCACCCTCGTCGATTAACATGGCCTTGCGTCATCGTGAGCAAGATCCTGGTCCATTGCCAATGATTTTGTGGAACTATGGGCTAATCACCCTAGAGCAGCTAGAGCGCATTTTTGAATGGCTAGAAACAGCCTAAACGTCACCCTCAAGTGGGGGCACGATCGCCAATTTGTTGGTGTTCACGTTCTCCAAAAATAGCCGCAGCGTAGCGATACACCTTAAATTCCAAAAAGTTACCAAACGGATCCTGTAGAAAGAATGTGCGATGTTCCAGTGGAGAGTCAGGAAATCGTCGCTTCGGATGTTGATAAAAGGTAAGTTGGTTGGATTGTGCCCTAGCTAACAGGGCCTCCCAATCGGCCTCTTGGGTAAAGACTAGCCCGAAGTGGCGAGGATAGATGCTGGATTGCGGAGTCAACGGCTCAGTTGTGACATGGGCTACAATTTGATGACCGTACAGATTCAAAATGACAGAATCCTTAGTTTCTCGGCCTACTTCACAGCCTAAGCCTTCAGCATAAAATTGCTTGGTGCGGGGAATGTCAGCTACTGGAAATGCTAGGTGAAAGAGTGTTGCTGCCATTGATGCTGTCACTGATTGGTCTGCCTACGACTAACAAGGTCTACAGGTAACAAGGTCTACAGGTAAGGTCTACAGGTCATCTCAAGATTTACCAGATTCCCCAAGTCTATGACAATCCCCATACCTATGGATCATAACAGTCCATAACTGCAATCTCACCTAGCCACACTGATTGACGCAGGTTGAACCAAACTTGGCAGGACTTTAAACTGTTGACCTGGAAACCGTTGATTTGGAAACTGCTGGTTTGGGATGATGGCTCTATGGTTAGCTCCTTGACGATCGCCCAAGACTATGCAACCTCTGATGTCAGAGTGCAACGTAGTAGCAGCAGAGCACCCAGGGCTACGACCAAGCGGAACCAAATGGGCAGTTTTGACCCTGCCTTTGAGTCCGCAGAGGGCTATACTTTGTACTTGTGCCTGAGCGAAGTGACTCAGATTGAGCAAGTAAAGCAGTCCTTGGATTAATAGCGGGTTCACGCTGACGGCTTTTCTCTGCACTGGGGCATTAAGCTATTCGTGCTGCTCAATAAGCTGTTAACAATGCCCTGGGGTAGCAAGACTTGGGCGATCGTCACGAAGTTCGTGTCTGCATTGTGGGTCAGTTTTCTCCCTATGAGAGAAGATTTAAGGACGGGAAACTTCAACATCACGTTGGTATGAGTCAGCCTATTAACAGCAGCAAGATTACATCTGATGCCAGTCACGCCCATGACTGGACATGGCACCTTTGGCCCTTAGTGCCCATCTACCCCTACGGTAAGCGGCGCACCCTTCGTATAGAAGTGCTGAACGATCGCATCTGGACCTTTGACCAAGTGCAGGGCATTTTCTACGTAGTGGTACCGATTCGGATGACAGTGGTTCGGCTAGATGCTGGAGGCTTGCTAGTCTATGCCCCTGTTGCCCCTACACCAGAGTGTCTGCGCCTGATGCAAGAACTGGTAGACAAGTACGGGGCAGTAAGGTATATCATTTTGCCCACAGTGTCAGGGATTGAGCATAAGGTGTTTGTAGGGCCGTTTGCTCGCCATTTCCCCACAGCTCAAGTTTATGTCTCGCCGCACCAATGGAGTTTTCCCCTCAACCTCCCCCTTAGTTGGTTGGGGTTGCCCCCCGATCGCACCCATATCTTGCCTGCTGACAGTCGGCAGACTCCCTTTGGGGATGAGATTGATTACGCGGTGTTAGGTGCGATTAACCTCAATGTTGGAGCCTTCGCAGAAGTAGCAATGGTACATCGGCCCACACATACGCTGCTGCTAACGGATATGATCGTCTCGGTGCCCGAAGAGCCACCCGCTATCGTGCAATTGGATCCCTATCCCCTACTGTTCCACGCTAAGGATCATGCCTCAGAAGTAGTAGCTGATACACCAGCTAACCGTCGCAAGGGCTGGCATCGCATTAGCCTATTTGCCTTTTATTTTCGCCCCAGCGTTTTGGATACTCTGGATCTAGGACAAACGGTACTCAACGCCCTAAAGGCTGTCGATCGCTCCCGCAAAGCCTACTTTGGCCTTTATCCCTTCCGCTGGCAACCCAACTGGCACTATGCATTCCAAGCCCTATGTGGGCACAGTCGTCCGTTTGTGGCCCCTGTGTTGCAGCAGTTGATTCTAAATCGGGCACCCCAGACTACCTTGGCATGGGTTGATCGGGTTGCTCAGTGGGAGTTTAACCACATCATTCCCTGTCACTTCATGGCTCCTATCCCTGCCAGTCCCCGACAGTTCCGCCAAGCCTTTGCCTTTTTGGATCCACAAGCAACTGGCGATCGGCTGCCCGATGCCGATGTGCAACTTCTACGAGAGTTAGAAGCAGGACTCGTTCAGCGCAAGATTTTGCCCCCAGTATAGAATAAGCCTGTATTTTGCAGAGTTGTTACCATGAGCACCATTGCCCCTACGCCTTTTTCTCCCGATGAGATTGCTGGTGAAGGCATTAAGCCTGACGAATATGAGGAAATTGTGCGTCGCCTGGGACGGCATCCCAACTGGGCTGAACTAGGTATGTTTGGGGTAATGTGGTCAGAACATTGCTGTTACAAAAACTCGCGCCCCTTGCTCAAACAGTTTCCTACCCAAGGAGAACGCATACTAGTTGGCCCTGGAGAAAATGCAGGCGTTGTGGACTTGGGTGATGGACTGCGCCTAGCCTTTAAGATTGAGTCTCATAATCACCCCTCAGCTATAGAACCTTTTCAGGGAGCAGCAACCGGTGTCGGCGGCATCTTGCGGGATATTTTTACCATGGGTGCCCGTCCTATTGCTATTCTCAATTCTCTACGGTTTGGCAGCTTAGACGATGCTCGTACCCGGCGGTTATTCACGGGTGTCGTGTCGGGAATTGCCCACTATGGCAACTGTGTAGGGGTGCCTACTGTTGGTGGTGAAATATACTTTGATCCAGCCTATGCCGCTAATCCCCTTGTGAATGTCATGGCGATCGGCCTCATGGAAACCCCCGAAATCGTAAAATCTGGGGCAGCAGGCATTGGCAACCCTGTGCTGTATGTCGGATCCACAACTGGACGAGATGGTATGGGTGGAGCTAGCTTTGCTAGTGCTGAATTGAGCGATGCCTCCGAGGACGATCGTCCTGCTGTGCAAGTAGGGGATCCCTTTCTAGAGAAATCCCTAATTGAAGCCTGCCTAGAAGCTTTTAAAACCGGAGCTGTTGTCGCCGCTCAAGACATGGGAGCCGCTGGCATCACTTGTTCCACGTCAGAAATGGCAGCACGGGGGGGTGTGGGTATTGAGTTTGACCTAGACAGGGTGCCCGTGCGGGAAACAGGCATGGTGCCCTACGAGTACCTGTTGTCAGAATCTCAAGAGCGGATGCTGTTGGTGGCCCAGCGGGGACGAGAGCAGGAACTGATCGATATTTTTCATCGCTGGGGGCTGCACGCCGTAGTAGCTGGAACCGTGATTGTCGAGCCAATCGTCCGCATCCTATTCCAGGGTAATGTAGCTGCTGAAATTCCTGCTACTGCCTTGGCTGACAATACCCCTATCTACCATCGGGAACTGCTGGCTGAGCCTCCTGCCTACATCCAGCAAGCCTGGACATGGACTCCAGCGCAACTTCCTGCCTGCGATCGCCAGGGCATTCAGCTTGCCACGGGTTTTCGCGCCTGGAGAGACGTGCTGCTAGAGTTATTAGCAACGCCAACGATCGCCTCTAAGCGCTGGGTTTATCGCCAATATGACCATCAGGTACAAAACAACACCGTTCTCCTTCCTGGCGACGGTGATGCTGCGGTCATTCGCCTTCGTCCTACCACAGTTCCTCACCCACTACCCACTACCTGGAAGGGCCTCGCCGCTACCGTTGACTGCAATGCTCGCTATGTTTACCTTGACCCCTACGAAGGTGCAAAAGCTGCTGTCGCCGAAGCCGCTCGCAACCTCAGTTGTGTGGGGGCCGACCCCCTAGCCGTCACTGACAACCTTAACTTTGGTAGTCCAGAGCGTCCAGTGGGCTATTGGCAACTGGCAGAAGCTTGCCGGGGCATCGCTGATGCTTGCCGAGCACTCCACACACCAGTTACGGGTGGCAATGTTTCCCTTTATAACGAGACCCTAGACAGCGATGGTAACCCCCAAGCCATCTATCCTACCCCTGTGATTGGCATGGTGGGGCTGATCCCGGACATTACTAAGGTGGTTGGTCAAGGCTGGCGCTCTGCTAATGATCTAATCTACCTGCTGGGGCTGCCCATAACATCCCTTGCTGCCTCTGAATATCTTGCGGTCATTCACCACACGGTTGCTGGCAAACCGCTAACAGTAGACTGCGATCGAGAACGGCTAGTCCAAACCGCCTGTCGAGAGGGAATTCGCCAAGGCTGGGTACACTCTGCCCATGACTGCGCTGAGGGGGGCATAGCGGTTGCTCTGGCTGAATGTTGCATCAGTAGCGGCCTAGGAGCCATTTGTTCTCTATCTGGCTCTCGCTGGGATGAAGTTCTCTTCGGAGAAGGTGGTGCCCGCATTCTAGTGTCTGTGTCTCCTGCTGATGTTCCCGCTTGGGAAGCCTACCTAGAAGCCCAGTTGCCTGGTGATTGGCAGCGCTGTGGCCTTGTCACCGGAGACACCCTCTGCTTGCAAACCATCGCTGGAGAGAGCCTGCTAGAAGTAGCCATTGCTGACATGACCGATCGCTGGCGTTACAGCATCGATCGTGCCCTCACCCCCAGCCGTAGCCTGTAGGCAACGAAACACGGCTTACCTACCTTCAAGGTCGGTGAGGCTAACATCGGCTCTACAGGTTTCTGGTCTAGTGATATAGATTGTTCAACTAAGCGACGCAGGTCAAACAGCTAACCCTACAGCCCTCAGTGCACTCAAATGCCAGGAACCAGACTTGAACTGGTGACACGAGGATTTTCAGTCCTCTGCTCTACCAACTGAGCTATCCCGGCGAAGAGACTCTTCTGTAAACGCTTATCTAGCGTAACAAAGCAGAGCAGTCTTGGCAAGATTTCATGCACAAGTTTTTATTGGTTCATAGCAGTGTTACGCGCAGATATTATACTGTTAGCGCTAGCTGCCAACGATTGAGCACCCCGGTGTCGTGAACAGCATGGTCTACAATCCAGAGATACCAGGTGCCCTGTGCTGCTTGACCAATCGCCTGTGCCAACAATGGTGCGTTGTCTGGTGTGTAGGTATGCTGGAGGCGGGTTTGCCTGCCCAAGGTGCGGCCTTGCAGCAATAGCACCCGGCGATTAGGAGTAATCAGACTAATCGTGAGATCACCTAGGTACATGTGGTTAATGTCTACAGTCACGGCGATCGTCTTCACTAGGCCGATCGTAGTCACCTGTTGGCTAATCGCAACTCCATCAGGTGAGTTGTCGGGAATCAGCACGCCAGTAACCATTATGGGAGCAGACGAAATGTCTGCTGTCAGCGGTGGAGCAGGCTGTATGGGTGCTGGTACTAGTGAAAGCTTGTCTCTGGCTGCTTTTACCGCATTGTAGGCATTGATGCGGCCATAGCCAAACCACTGGGAATGACCACCATGTTCATAGGTGCCATGGCGTAGCCCCAATTGCGGATCCGGGTCGTTGTCGATAATTTTGTCAGCCGTTTGCTCCAACAACTGCCGGACTTCCCTAGCGGTCAGGTTAGGATTTGCCGAGAGCATCAACGCCGCCACCCCTGCTACCAAGGGACAAGCACTAGAGGTGCCCCCAAAGTCATCGGTGTAGTCTCCACTGAGGTTATAGCCCGCTGCCCCTAGTTGAT
>JANWZG010000149.1 GCA_025054735.1 Cyanobacteriota bacterium
CATTGGCAAGCATGGGAGATCGATTTTCTGGAAAAGTTAGCGGTACACGTGGGGGTAGGCATTCAGCAGGCTGATTTATACCTCCAACTTTCGACTGAGCTAAAAGAGCGTCGTCAAACTGAAATTCAACTGCTGACCACTGTGCAAGAACTTGAGCAACAAAAGTTTGCCTTGGACGAAGCTGCCATGGTGACTCGTCTAGATGATAAGGGCATCATTACTTACGTGAACAGCAAATTTTGTCAAGTCAGCCAATATAGTCGCGCTGAAATTATAGGTAAACCCTATCAGGCAGCAGTTGGCATAGAGCAAGCTCCAGAATTTTTGCAATCGATTCGCGATCACGTGATGAATGGCCGTGTCTGGCATGGTGAGGTAGAAAATCGTGCAAAGGACGGCAGTATCTATTGGACTGACACAACGGTTGTGCCCTTGTTGAACAGTGCAGGTAAGCCTGTGGAATATCTAACCATTCGCTTTGACATTACCGAGCGCAAGATCTTCCAAGAACAGCTTCGCGCTATTCAAAACCGGTTGCAATATCTGCTAGCCTCTAGCCCTGCGGTCATCTATACTCGCCGACCAGAAACCTTAACGACGATCGTATTTATCAGCCCTAACATTCGTCACCTACTAGGGTGGACCTCCGTTCAATTTACTCACAACACTGATACCTGGGTGTCACTGATTCACCCTGACGATCGGCAACCTGTGCTAACCAACTTGACCAAGCTCACCTCTACACATCACCTAGTTTTGGAGTATCGTCTACAGCATGAAAATGGCAGCTATTGCTGGATTCGTGATGAAATGCGCATGATTACGAATGACCAAGGTCAACCGCTAGAATGCATCGGTTCTATGATTGATGTCACCGATCGTCACGTGGCCGAGGAGCAGGTGCTCAAAGCCCTGGAACAGGAGCGCGAACTCAACAACCTCAAGACGCGATTTGTGTGCAACACCTCCCATGAATTTCGTACCCCTTTGGCAACTATCTTTGCCGCCAGTGATTTGCTGAAACGGTTTGGGCACAAACTCAGTGAAGAAAAGAAACAAGAGCGCCTAGACAAAATTCAGGCTGAGGTTAAACACATGACTCGCTTACTAGAAGACGTGCTGCTGCTAGGCAAAGTATCAGAGGGACGATATCGCTTTAAGCCAGTTCTCACAAATTTGGCCACTTTTTGCCGGGATTTGTTGCAAGAGGCTGAATTACTAGTTGGACAAACCCACACCTTCGAGTTGCAATGTCAGGGAGATGCTTTTTCCATCTTGGCGGATCCAGCACTTCTAAAGCAACTGGTGAACAACTTACTCTCAAATGCTGTGAAATATTCACCTCAAGGTGGAGCCGTAACCCTTCGGTTGATTCACAAGACTGACCACATTGTCCTTCAGGTAGCCGATCAAGGTATTGGCATTGCTCAGTCGGACATTGAGCACTTGTTTGAGGACTTTTTCCGTGCTGGCAATGTGGGTAATCTCCCTGGCACAGGATTGGGGTTAGCGATTGTTAAACAAGCGGTTGACCTGCACGGTGGTACGATCGCCGTAGAAAGCGAACTCGGACAAGGCACAACTGTTACCGTCTGCTTGCCAACAGGGTTATAGTATCAAAGGATGTCTTAATTATAGCTTTATTTTTTGTATATTTCCGTGTATTTACCAGCAAGATGCAACCTTCTTGAGCTGGGCTATTGGGAGATAAGAACATGACACCTGAGCAACAGAAGACAATTCTTGTTATCGAAGACGTTGCCGCCCTGCGACAAGAAATCGTTGAAACGTTGGAGTGCTTAAATTATCACGTGATTGCAGGAGAAAACGGGGAGGTTGGACTGCGGCTAGCAGCAACCTACCTGCCGGATCTAATTCTTTGTGACATCATGATGCCAGAACTAAATGGCTATGAGGTCTATGAGCGTCTGCGCGACAATGCAGACACTGCCTCTATCCCATTTATTTTTCTGAGTGCTAAGGCCGATCGTAGTGATGTGCGCCGAGGCATGAACCTAGGGGCAGATGATTACCTAACCAAGCCATTTACTAGTGAAGAGTTGAGCGACGCGATCGCAGCCCGCCTGCAAAAACAAGCGGCAGCCTTTCAGCGCTACGAATCTGAAATGAAGCAAGCCGCTTCTAGCCTCACCCAATTGGCCTATATGGATCCGTTAACGAATTTACCAAACCGCATCCAACTCTATGAACGTCTACAGGAGACACTACGCCGGGCTGCCCAAATTACCAGTGACAACCTAGCTCACGGCGCTTCTGTAGAGCCGATCGTGGCCGTTGTGTGGTTAAGTCTCGACAACCTGCGGTACATAGCTGGACAAGTTGGTGATGTGACTAGTGATTGGCTCTTAAAAGAGTTTGCGAATCGCCTAGTGGCCAGTATTGGTCAGCGCGACATTGCCGCCCGCCTGAACAGCCATGAATTTTGTCTAGTGATTATGCGGCAGATGCACCCTCAGACGATTGTCAGCACCATCAACTTAGTGCATGAGCAATTGCTTCAACCCTACCAACTTGGTAGTCAATGCTTAACACTTCAAATCTCAACTGGGATTGCCCTCTACCCCACCCATGGGAATACCGCGAATCAGGTGTTACAGTACGCTAATCTGGCGATGCGCCATGCGAGGCAACTGGGCAGCAATCAATGCTGGCTGTACGATGCCGAAAGTGCCGTGCTTCAACAGCAGCGCCAGTGGCTAGAGGCAAGTCTCACCAGTGCTTTAGAGCAATCCGAGTTTGCTTTGTGGTATCAGCCTCAGGTTAATTTAATCACAGGGAGGGTAGTAGCGGCTGAAGCACTGCTGCGCTGGCAGCATCCTAGGCTGGGGATCATTACACCAGCCCAGTTTCTGCGGCTGGCAGAAGATCGCGGTGAAATGGTATTGATTGGTCGTTGGGTGATTCAAACAGCATGTGCTCAACTGGCCTCATGGCAACGCACAACTATGTTCCCGCTGACGATGTGCATTAACCTCTCGGCGGCTGAACTAGTGCATGATCACTTGGTTGAGTACATTGCTTCTACCGTACAGACGATGGGCGTGCAACCAGACATGCTGTGCCTGGAAATCACCGAAGTCAGCGTCATGCAAAACTTAGATCTAGCTATCTCTGCATCGCAGCAGCTTAAAGCGTTGGGCATCAAGCTCGCTATTGATGATTTTGGAACTGGATATTCGTCACTGAATTACTTGCACCAGTTGCCAATCGACGTGATCAAAATTGACCACTCTACGGTTAATCATCTCCCCAACGATAGCAGTAGTGCCGCAATCGTCAGTAGCATTATTGCCCTTGCCCAAAGCCAAAAGCTGACTATTGTAGCTGAGGGTGTAGAGACCCAAGAGCAACTGGACTTCCTACGCAAGCACGGGTGTAGCAGAATGCAAGGTAACCTATTTAGTCCAGCCGTTTCTGCTGAGCGATTTGAGCAGTTATTGCTCAGCGATCGTCGCTTGAAATAGCACTCCGCAATAACCTGCAACAACAGTCACTGCACACCTGTAAGCTGCCCACTGTCTGCTGCTCGTTGGGTTGCAGCAGCAACTCGTAACGCATACAGGCTGGCTACTGCACTGGTGTACAGCGGTTTGCCTTCTAGCAAATAATCTAACACCAGCGTTGTGTCGCGGGCAAACAGACCCCGCCGACTGCTCGTTGCCAATACTGTTACTCCATCTGCTTGCACAAGCTTGCCATCATCCCCATCCATAATCAATGCAGCCTGATCTCCCTGAACTTCAAACACACGACTAGGGTGCCAGAAGGTTTCTCCCTTTCCGTAGGACAAATCAGCCAGTAATCCACTCGCAAACTGAAGTTGAGCATTACATACACAGGCAGCATAGGCAACTGTAGGATCTGGCCACTGGGAATAGCACTGCCTGTTATGGCTCCAATAGCGGGTTTGACATGTTACATTTGCGACGGCACCAAATAAATCAATCAGTCGAGATAGCCGCGCTAGGGCTGCAATCAATGGGAAACCGAATAGATCTGGTCGATACGTCCACCGATCGCCCACAGGACGCTGAGGATTGATAGTTGCCGATCGTACATAGAATGGTATTCCCACCTGGGGCAAATGCTGGCGAATGGTTTGATGAATGCCACTCAACAGTTCAATATGTTCCACATGCAACAATCGCTTGCTCCCTTGAGCTTGAGCTATGAGAGCTTCTGCTTCGGCAACGTTTAGAGCAAGGGGATATTCTACAACTACGTGTTTTCCTGCGGCTAGTGCTGCCTGCACAATCGGCCCATGATCTCGATTAACCGTACAGACAACCACTAATTCCACATCACTGCGCTGCACCAAGTCTAACCACGTGGGAGCAATTTCTAAGTTAAAGGTTGCGGCAACCGCCGTCGTTTTTTCAGGCGTATGCCCAGCGATCGCTACAACTTGGGCACGTGGATCTGCTTGAAATGCCTCTGCTCTTGCTTTTGCAGCATATCCTGTGCCAACTAGCCCTACTCGAATGGTCATAGTCAACTAGTGCCTCATCACTAAGGGTTAGCCTGCCAGGGGCTGACATCTAACTTGCCATTCGGTTTGAAGACAACCTTGAAGCGGGCGATCGCCTCTGGGTTTGCCTGTCCTCCAGTCGTCGGCAAGTACAGCAAGTTCAACAGTGGTACATCTTGTTCTTTGATGCGCGAAATATCGTCCACAGGCTTATAGCCAATGATGGCACCGTCACTGCCTACGGTCACTTGATAGGTCAAATCTTGCCCAATATCGGAGGATGGTGCCCATTCCTGCGCCAGCTTGCTAGCAAGTTGCTGCCGGAGCTGATCTAGTTTTGCTGAATCCGTAATGGCTGGTGCCTTCAAGCTAACATCTGGATTAATAGGTTGCGGCTGTGATACCCCAGTTGGTGGACTTGGGTCTTTGCTACTGGGCGCAAGGGATGAAGACGGATTAGACGTGGGTGCGGCTGGCACTGGAGTCACCGTTGGGATAGGTGCAGTATTTATGCCCGTATTTTCACGGTTGGGTGAACTCGGTAGCTTGCCCTGAGGCGTTATGCCTGAAGGCACCATTTCTGTATCCGTTGGGGTAGGAATCGGATCCTTGGGACGTTGCACCTCTGGAATAGGCATATAGAAGCAAGCAAGTGCTGCTAACGCTAGACCAGAAATGCCAATCACCGCTGGCATAGTTCGCTCTAGGGTTCTGCCATCATCAGGCAGGTATCGTCGAGATACTGGCGCTAGGGGCACAGTCAATCCTGGAAGAGTGCGATCGTCGGCCAGAAATTGATCGATCGCTTCCACTAGGTCAAACAGTTGTACCGTAGTCAAATCTATGGAACGACTATGCTCAGAATTCACCCCAGAGCCTTGTTCGTTGTTTTGGCGATGGGCTTGGGTGTTGACCACCAGTCGATGCCGATTAAGAGCGATTGGCGTGATCGTGACTAATTGCGATTGCGGTTGCTGATCAGGCGGTATCGCAATGCCACTAAGTACCTGTTGGGCATAGCGACTCACCGCCACAACAAGGGCTTGGAAAAACTCTGAGCCGCCCCGTAAGGGTTCCTCCTGACCTTCAAGCTGACACTCCACACTAGTTAGCATTGACATCAACGGGCGAGCATTAACTATGCCATTGGCTTCCTCAGAACTGCCGATCCCTTCCAGCACGAGTGTGCAGTTCGGCAGGCTGTACCTTCTCGGTGGAATGGTCATTCAACTTCTCCATCAAACAAGCTAATCCAAAGGCGCTGCATCCCAAAGGTGCCTGTGCAAAACAGCAGTTTACCCAACATTGTCAAGGCAAGCTGCTGCAACTCTTCGTCAGAGGCATAGGCTCCAGTACGACGGGGATTCATGCGGGCACGAAAGTAGCTGCGAAATCGACTGATGTAATCTGACAGGCGCAGATGATGCTCTAAAGGAATTTGCTTATCTTGCAGTTGTTGATAGTCAATTAAAAGTTGCCGAATTGTGACTACCAAGCGTTTAGCCAAATTGCACACGATCGCCACCAAGGCCTTTGCTTCCAATAATGTCATCGATCGCCGCTGACCAAGACGACGCATAGGGTTTGTGCTTCGCAACTGCCAAAGCGTTACCCGATTCTTAATAATATCCCGGAGTTCTAATTCATCAGCTACTTGCAAAAATGCCTCTGAACCCCCAATCACTAAGGCTTCGATCGCCAGCAAGAGTAGATCAATTTGCATCCTGGCACGACGAGGACAGTAATCGTCAGCCAACTCAGGCGTCGAGAGGCTAGCCAACACCAGTGGAATGGAGGGTGCTGGTGAATCAGGAATCGGTGGATTCAGAGAAGTTACACTCACAATCAGTACTTATGAAGATAATTCACGTTTAATGTTGCAACACGCGATTAGCCATGGTTATTTCAGCATAATACCCAGTGTCACCTCGAGTTTGAACCTGAACCACTGCCCTAATGTGGCACAATGCTCAATGCATTATTGCCCAATCACTCAGTATATATAAACGAGACAGAAGAGATTCACAATCTTAGCCTAGTTATCTCTCTTAAAAAATGTCAAAAATCAAAAAAATTTTGTATACTTGAAAGGCTTGGAACACTATTGACTCAGCTAGGAACAACTGTGGCAAATAACAAATCAGCTGCTAAGCGTGTTGAAATTGCAGAAAGGAATCGCCTACGCAACAAAGCCTATAAGTCGGCTGTAAGAACATTGACAAAGCGGTGCGTGGTAGCTGCCGACAACTACATAAAGGCTCCGACATCTGAGCACATGCAAGAGGTGCAAGCCAGAGTTTCGGCTGCTTTTAGCAAAATAGACAAAGCTGTTAAGCGCGGTGTGCTACATCCAAATAACGGTGCACGCAAGAAGTCTCGTCTTTCCAAGCTGCTAAAGCGCTGTACTGGCGATTATGCTTCGGGTAGGGCAGAGGCTGCTAGTTCGCCAACTGAAACAGCTACAGTTGCAGAAGATACAGTTGCAGGAGATACAGTCACCGAAGAGAATTCTGCTTAAGACTTCGGTTACAGTTCGATGAGCCATTTGGTTTCGATACTAGTCCGCTTGCATTGGAATTTATCCAGCCTGCACAGGTACGGGCATAACGTCTGACCATAGTTAGTTTTGCTAGCAGTCCATGCTGTGACTCAATTGAGGTAGTGGCTTGTCAACTATGCAGCTAATTGATACCCACGTTCATATCAACTTTGATGTGTTTCGGGACGATATTGACGCTGTTGCTCGACGATGGCGTGAAGCTGGTGTGGTGCGGTTAGTTCATTCTTGCGTTGAACCTTCTGAGTTTGAAAGTATTCAACAGCTTGCTGATCGCTTTCCAGAGTTATCATTCGCGGTTGGGTTGCATCCCCTTGATGCCCACCAATGGACAGCAGAGACCGCTTCTGTAATTAAAACCTTGGCACAGTCAGATAGTCGCGTTGTCGCTATTGGAGAAACTGGCCTAGATTTCTACAAAGCTGATAACTATTCTCAGCAGGCCGAGGCATTCATAGCTCAGTTGACGATTGCCCACACTCTGAATTTACCCGTTATCATTCACTGTCGAGATGCTGCGGCTGAAATGTTAGACCTGATGCAACACTTTATGGCTGAGCATCAGTTAACGGCTTTATCAGGCGTTATGCATTGCTGGGGGGGTACACCTGAGGAAACCCAATCGTTCCTAGATTTGGGACTTTATATTAGTTTTAGTGGAACGGTTACATTTAAGAATGCTAGTCAAATTAAGGCATCAGCTCAATTAGTTCCTGACGATCGGCTTCTGATTGAAACCGACTGCCCGTTTCTAGCACCTGTGCCCAAGCGAGGTAGCCCACGCAACGAACCAGCTTACGTGCGATACGTTGCTGAACATGTTGCTACCTTACGCAAGGTAACGGTCGATGTTTTAGCTCAACAAACAACTCACAATGCTATGCGACTGTTCAAGCTCAATGCTCAACCCTTAGACTCATACCATGGGAACCACCATCAAGACTTGGCTATTCAAGCTGGCTTTTTGTAGGTTGCTCTCTAGCAGCAATGCCTGGCAGCAGTGTTGACAGCATTGCAAATCTTTACAAAGAGGACGGCTTAAAATCTTGACAGAAGATTCTTTTCCCTGTAAACTACGACTCCGCCATAGGCGTAACCCAGCAGAAGACGCATGACTAATCAAAATTCCCTTGCTCCCGCATTTACTTTACCAGACTTGGTCGAAATTCAGCGAGCCAGCTTCCGCTGGTTCTTGGAAGAAGGACTGATCGAGGAGTTAGAGAGCTTCTCGCCTATAACTGATTATACTGGCAAGCTGGAATTGAGCTTCATTGGCAAAGATTATAAGGTTAAGTGGCCTAAGTATTCCGTTGATGAAGCAAAGCGCCGTGATAGTTCCTACCAGGTTCAAATTCATGTTCCTACTCGTCTGATCAACAAGGAGACGGGTGAGATCAAGGAACAAATGGTGTTTATTGGCGATTTGCCTTTGATGACCGATCGGGGTACTTTTATCATCAACGGTGCAGAGCGTGTCATCGTCAACCAGATTGTCCGCAGTCCTGGAGTTTACTACAAGTCTGAGACCGATAAGAATGGCCGCCGCACCTATAACGCCAGCTTGATCCCCAACCGAGGTGCATGGT
>JANWZG010000150.1 GCA_025054735.1 Cyanobacteriota bacterium
CGTGCCCTACTATGTGGTGTTTGACCCCCTACGCCAAATTCAAACCGAGGGGGATATGAACGGGGCGCTGTTGCGGGTATGGATGATCGCCGCTGGGCGCTACACAGAAATAACGCCCCCAGAAGGGATCAACACTGTAGGCCAATCAGTTTGGCTAGAGACTATTGGCATCGGCTTGACCCTCTGGGAAGGTACCTATGAGGAAACGATTCCCCGGTTGTGGTTGCGGTGGTGCAATGCTGATGGCCAGGTGATTGCAACCGGAGCCGAAGGCCAGGAAATCCAGCGCCAGCGAGCTGAAGCAGAATACCAGCGAGCTGAGGCAGAACGCCAGCGGGCTGAGGCAGAACATCAGCGGGCTGAGGCAGAACATCAGCGGGCTGAAGCAGAACGCCAGCGGGCTGATCGCCTTGCTGCTCAGTTACGCGCTTTAGGCATTAACCCAGATGATGCCTGAGTACTGCACATGACCAAGGAACATCCCGCCGCATATTAAGATAACTGTCTAGTGCATTTAGTGTAGTTGTCATGCAAGATGTGTCCTGGCTCGATCGAGGCGTTAGTGAAATTTTTCCCCACCATCCGACTTCCCAAAACCCAGATGAGAATCTAGTACAACGGATCCAGCAGGCAAAGCGTCCGTTGCGGATTAAGTTTGGTATTGACCCGACAGGCAGTGAAATTCATCTTGGCCATAGCACTATCTTTCGCAAACTCCGAGCCTTTCAGGATGCAGGGCACAAAGCTGTGCTCATCATTGGCGACTTTACAGCTCAGATTGGTGATCCTACTGGCAAGTCAGAGGTGCGCAAGCAGCTAACCAGGGAAGAAGTGCAGAAAAATGCTGAGACCTATCTAGAGCAAGTGCGTCCGATCTTAGACTTTGACACTCCTGATCGCCTAGAAGTTCGCTACAACTCCGAATGGTTATCTAAGTTAGATCTTAGCGACATCCTAGATCTGTTAGCTACCATGACAGTTGGCCAGATGTTGGCCAAGGAAGGGTTTGCTGAGCGTTACCACCAGGGCAATCCAGTATACTTGCACGAGTTTCTCTATCCACTGATGCAGGGCTATGACTCTGTAGCTGTAGAAGCTGATGTCGAATTAGGCGGCACTGACCAAAAGTTCAACCTAACTGTTGGGCGAGACTTGCAACGACACTTCGGACAACCAGCCCAGTTTGGCTTACTGATGCCGATTTTGCCAGGGACAGATGGTGTGCAAAAAATGTCTAAGTCCTTAGGCAATTACGTAGGGTTACGCGAGGATGCCCTAAGCATGTATTCTAAACTAGAGAAGATCCCTGACAGTGCTATTCATCAGTACTTTGAATTATTGACTGATCGCCCGCTAGATAGCTTGCCCCAAAATCCCCGTGATCGGCAAAAGCTCCTTGCCTTAGATATTGTTACTCAATACCACGGCGAAGCGGCTGCTCTAGAGGCTCAAGCTGCTGCAATTGCCCTTGTTCAAGGTGGTGGCACAGCAACTGATGCCGTCCCAGAATTTTCCCTGGCTGGCTTACAGTTCCCGGCCAAGCTGTTCTACATCCTCAGCGCCAGCAAGCTCTGTGGTGGCAGCTCCGATGCCCGCCGTCAGATTCAAGGTGGAGCCGTGCGCTTAGACGGTGAAAAGATTACGAATGCAGACACTAGCTTTGACAGTCCTGACCTGCTGCATGGCAAGGTATTGCAAGTGGGCAAAACAAAGTTTGTGCGCTTGGTGAGCTAGCTTTTGCCGCATCCAGTCATTTGCTTCAGCTAAAGAACTGTAACAGTTCCTCACAGAGTGACTAGATTGTTTACAGGTCGGTGGTAGGATGCTTTGAAAACGTTCAGAGTAGTTTTTCATATGACAGATACCCTGACTGGAAAAACCCCTATATTTGGCGGCAGCACTGGCGGCTTATTGACTAAGGCCGAAGTGGAAGAAAAGTACGCGATTACGTGGACCAGCACTAAAGAGCAGGTATTTGAAATGCCTACTGGCGGTGCAGCAGTGATGAACGAAGGTGAAAATTTACTTTACCTAGCTCGCAAGGAACAGTGTCTCGCGTTGGGTACCCAACTACGAACCAAGTTCAAGCCCAAAATCGAAGACTATAAGATTTACCGAGTATTTCCCAATGAAATTCAGTATCTTCACCCTGCTGATGGTGTGTTCCCTGAAAAGGTGAATGCCGGTCGGGAGTTCCACGGCAAGCGCGATCGTAACATCGGTAGCAACCCAGAACCAGTTACTCTCAAATTCAGCGGTAACGCTCCTTACGACATTGAATGATCTTTCCTGATTTTCACCAATTTACAGAATTGGCAAACCAGGGCAACTTAATCCCCGTTTATCAAGAATGGGTTGCCGACTTGGACACCCCAGTTTCTGCATGGTACAAAGTTTGTGCCGGCCAGCCCTACAGCTTTTTACTGGAGTCAGTAGAAGGTGGTGAAACGATCGGTCGCTATAGCCTGCTAGGTTGCGATCCGTTGTGGGTGCTAGAGACTAGGGATGCACAGACTACTCAATATCATCGGGATGGTACTGTGCAGCAGTTCAACGGTAACCCATTCGATATTTTGGCAAGCTGTCTAGCCCCCTATCACCCGGTTAAAGACATAAACTTGCCCTTAGGAAGTGGTGGTCTGTTTGGGTTTTGGGGCTATGAGCTGATTCACTGGATTGAACCCCGTGTGCCTATCTATCCCCTACAGGAGGATGATCTGCCTGATGGGTTGTGGATGCAGGTCGATAGCATGTTGGTGTTTGACCAAGTGAAACGCAAAATTTGGGCGATCGCCCACGCTGACCTGTCTACTACCCCTGACCTGCGCCAAGCCTATGACCAAGCCTGCGATCGGGTCACTATGCTGGTGCAAAAACTCCAATCCCCTGTCGCTCAATCAGCAACAGCGCTACTGTGGAACAACATTACTCAACAGGCAACCCAAGAACAATCAGTAACTACCCTAGCCAGCAAGCCCGATCAACTGCCTGACTCGGTTATTAGCAACACTACCCGTGATCAGTTTTGTGCCAATGTTGAGGTAGCGAAGGACTATATCCGGGCTGGTGATATTTTTCAAGTTGTTATCTCTCAACGGCTGACAACAACCTACAGCGGTGATCCTTTTGCTCTGTATCGCTCTCTGCGGTTGATTAATCCCTCTCCCTACATGGCCTACTTTCACTTTAATGGCTGGCAAATCATCGGTTCTAGTCCAGAAGTGATGGTGAAGGCAGAACGGTTAGCAACCAATGCGCCGCTCCAAGCTACAGTACGACCGATCGCAGGCACCCGCCCTCGTGGTAAGACTCCGGCTGAAGACGAAGCCCTGGCGGCTGACTTGCTAGCAGATCCCAAGGAAGTTGCTGAACATGTCATGCTTGTAGATTTAGGACGCAATGACCTAGGTCGGGTTTGTGTCAGTGGCACTGTGCGTGTGAATGAGCTGATGGTGATTGAACGCTACTCTCACGTGATGCACATTGTCAGCAATGTGGTGGGTGATTTGGCCCCAGACAAAACTGCTTGGGATCTGTTTAAGGCTTGCTTTCCAGCCGGAACAGTGAGTGGTGCGCCTAAAATTCGGGCTATGGAAATCATCCATGAGCTAGAACCCGATCGTCGTGGCCCATACTCTGGGGTGTATGGCTATTATGATTTTGAAGGCCAACTGAATACAGCGATCTCCATCCGAACCATGATTGTTCGGAACTTAGGTAACGGGCAACATCGTGTTAGTGTTCAAGCTGGTGCAGGCTTAGTAGCCGACTCAGACCCAGACAAGGAATATCAAGAGACACTCAACAAGGCGCGGGGATCCCTAGAGGCAATTCGCTACTTAACGAGGGCTTAACCTGATTTCAACCCCTGCTTTACCTGTTCTTTAGATTACAGAGTAACACTAGATGTAACCACAGCAGTTTCAAGGCAGGTTACTCTATGCTGAATACTCTTACAAATGGTGAAGTAGCATCTTTACTGGATCTGCGCCAACTGTTGGAAGAACTCTATAAGGAACGAACCCTTTATCCTTACACTACTGGTCAGGTAATCCCTCTCAATTCGGATGATGTTTTAGTGGTATGCCGAGGTGTTGTGCAGCTTACGACTCTATATCCTACGGGAGATGAGGCTCTGCTGGGCTTAGTTACGCCTTCGATGCCCTTTGGATTACCATTCACTACAATTCGCCCCTACCAAGCAATGGCAATGACAGATGTGGATGTTATGCGGTTGAGCATGACAGAAATTGAACAGTCTCCTACCTTGACTCGTGGCATTTTTCAGCACCTTAGCCGCCGTCTGCGCCAGACAGAAGCACTTCTCACGATGGTGGGTCATCGCCGTGTTCGCGATCGGCTGTGTGAATTGTTAACCCTGTTAGGTCGCGAGGTAGGGCATCCGGTCGATGAAGGAACACGCATCAATATTCGACTGACCCATCAACACCTAGCTAATGCCATTGGCACAACGCGGGTAACAGTTACTCGCCTGTTAGGGCAACTGCGTGAAGAAAACTGGCTCACAATTGATCGCAATCATTATATTATTCTGCCTCACGCTACCGCTGTGTTGAACAGTCTCTAGGATTCCTGACAAATCTGCGTTAACAGTCGGACACCCTTAGCGCTGGCACGATAGGATAGATTGAGGTATCGGTTTTTCATAGATTAGGTCTAGACTAAGGATAAGGTGATTTGTTGTAGAGAAACAGCCTCCTACAACTTGAACTTGTCATCCTGAGTATAGGGTAAGGCATTGAGGAATTAGTAGACGTGTAAGCAGCTAGTGTTGACACGCAGAGGGGTATGGGATTGTTAAACCGAATTTGGCAGGTTATTCGGGCAAATGTTAGCCATCTCGTTAGCCAGGCTGAGGATCCAGAGAAGATTCTGGAACAAGCTGTTTTGGAGATGCAAGAGGACTTGATCCAACTTCGACAGGCTGTTGCCCAGGCAATCGCTACCCAAAAACGCACAGAGCGTCAACAGGCACAGGCGCAATCTCAAGCTGATGAGTGGTATCGGCGTGCTCAACTAGCGCTGCAAAAGGATGACGAGTTGCTAGCGAGAGAGGCCCTCAATCGCCGTCAAACTTACTTGGAAACTGCTAAAACCCTACAAACACAACTTCAACAGCAAGTTACGATTGTCGAGCAGTTGAAGCGCAACATGCTTGTATTGGAAAGTAAGCTCACAGAGGCCAAAACCAAGAAGGATATGTACATTGCCCGTGCTCGATCAGCTAAAGCATCCCAAAACTTGCATGAAATGATGGGGCGCATGGGGTCTGGTGGAGCAGCCGCTGCCTTTGAACGCATGGAAGAAAAGGTCTTGCAACTAGAAGCGCAGGCATCAGCTGTAGCAGATTTGTCAGCAGATAGCCTAGATCAGCGGTTTGCCGCACTAGAATCAGGTGGTAGTGTAGAGGAAGAACTAGCAGCCCTTAAGGCTCAACTGGCTTCGGAGCCTCCACCAGCGGAGTTGCCACCAGACGCAACCGGTAATGGGTAGGCATGGTCTCATGTAGGTTGAGGAACTATGGGCAGCATTCATGGCAGCCACTATCTGTACAAACGGCTGTGAGAGGGCGATCCCAAGGATCAACGGGTAATTGAGGCAAGTATGCAAAGGCGAAGGTGATGCCGATCGCTGGTTTAGCTGCCCAAGCTGGGTTACTGAGGAGGCGATCATAGAATCCCCCGCCATAACCTAATCGATACCCCCGAAAATCGCAGGCAATGGCTGGTATTAGCAGTAAATCAACCTCTACCACAGATAATTGCGGGGCGGTTTCGAGCGGTTCTAAAATACCGTAGGCACCTGTATGTAGCGGATCGCCTGGCTGCCACTGATGCCACTGTAAAGCTCTGCCTACACAGCGTGGAAAGCCCCAGCGTTTTGCTGTGTGGATGTTAGTTTGAGAAGTAGCCATCACCAGTGGACTTAAATCTGGTTCTTGGCGACTGCTGAAATAGGCCAGAATGGTGCCAGCCTGTCGGACGAGGGGTATGGTTTGCAGGTGAGCACAGATACAATCGCTGCGATCGCGCCACTCGGCTATCGATAGCGTCTGCCGTTGTTGCAAGAGAGTTCGCCGCAGAGCAGCTTTATCCATAGCTATCAAGATAACCTCTCAAATCGGCTCAAGAGCGGGATTACGTCTCGGCAGCCCTCGTAGCGGCGGAGCAGCTAACGTTCGCAATTCTTTGCCAGTCTGCACATCCCACAACTTGATTACCTCACCCCAGCCGCCACTAGCTAAGTATTTACCGTCAGGGCTGATGGCGATCGACTGTATCACAGTTGTCTGGCGAGGAAAGGTACGAACAATCTGACCAGTCCTCATATCCCAGGTTTTGATGGTGTTGTCTTGGCTAGCACTGACCAATGTACTGCCATCAGGGGTAAGGGTGATCGAACTGACTGCGAAGGCATGGCCACTCAAGGTTCGTTGTAGGGTTCCAGTTTTCAAGTTCCAGACTTTGATTAAGCGATCGCCGCCACCACTCACCAGGAAAGAGTCATCAGGACTAATAGCAATAGTGTTGCAACCTAACTCATGCCCTGCCAAGACAATTTCTAAGGTGTGCGTGAGAAAATTCCACACCCGAATCTCATCCCAACTAGCACTAATCAATCGTGTGCCATCGTGGGTGATGGCCAAGGCTGTAATAGGGTCACGATGTCCATTAAGAGTGCTAACTAACACTGGGGAATTGCCCGTGAGTTGCCAAATTTTGAGGGAACGATCGCCCCCGCCACTGACGAGAAATTGTCCATCGGGGCTAACTGCCAGTGCTTCGACCCAATTAGTGTGACCCCGTAGAATAGCCCGCTCCCGTCCAGTGTCCATATCCCATAGTTTGATGATTTGGTCATGCCCGCTGCTAATCAGGGTATGGCCATCAGGACTAATGGCAAGACTCAAAATTGGTAGGCGATGCCCAGAGAGGGCTTGGAGTTCTCGTCCAGAGTCTAGGTGCCAACGCTTGATCTGATTATTGTGACTAACGCCTGCGATCATTGTTCCATCAGGACTAATGATGACAGATGCATGACTGTTTAAGAGCCGAGCAACTTGATCAGAGGGCGGTAAGTCAGAGGGTGGTAACTCTCGATTGGCGGATATAGGAAGGAACGATCGGTGACGGGGAGCAACGTGAACTGCTAAACCAGCCTCAGAAGTCACCACTGAGATCACGGTCAGCATACTCGTCAGCAGCGGCAACCACCCCAGAGAGCCATGAACAAACTGACAACTTGGTACCATAATCTCGCTTTCTCTACCCAAAATCTACTGCAATCACGATGTGCTATGGCCACATGCAGGTTAGTTAGGGGGTTGTATTGAGAAACTGACTAAAGCTGCCGATCAAATCAGGTAACCAACTAGCCTACCGCAGTAAGGGGGGTGGATTAGCCTTGCAGTGATCTAGAGCCTAGTTGACTCCCCAATTGCGATGCACTATTGCTTAGTAAGCACCCTCGCCAAAAATGATAATGCGCAGTGTTTCTACCAAAATATCCAAGTCTAGGTTTAGTGACCAGTTGTCAATGTAGTACAAATCTAAGCGCACTACATCGTTAAAGTCTTCAATATCTGATCGTCCTGAGATTTGCCACAGACCTGTAATCCCTGGAAGCACTTGATGACGCACATGATGCCATGGTGAAAAATGTGCTACATCCCGCAAGGGCAGTGGTCGAGGCCCGACGAGACTCATTTGCCCTAGCAGCACATTAAACAGTTGGGGTAACTCGTCTAAGCTAGTGCGACGCAGGAAGCGGCCAACCGATGTCACCCTGGGGTCATGCTTAAGCTTAAACATGATTTGATGGCTACAGTTAACTCGCTGTTCTAAGGATGCTTGCAGGCGATCGGCATCCGCCACCATAGTGCGAAATTTCCACATCAGAAATGTTTTGCCGTGCAGCCCTACCCGCTCTTGGCGATAGAAAATAGCACCCGGAGACGATAACCGAATGGCGATCGCAATCCCCACAAACACTGGTGACAAGACAGTAATGCCAATGAGCGCTCCCACAATATCCATACAGCGTTTGAGGCGATAGTCCCAACCGTTGAGCAGCAAAAATGATGGAGCTACTCGTAGGGTGGGTAGGCCGGCCACAATTTCTGGGATCCCGCGTCGATGCAGCATGTCTAAGCTAGAGGGTAATAACCGCAACAAAATGCCATGCCGTTTGAGTTGCCAATACAGGGCTGAGGCTAGGTCACTTTGGGGAAGGTTTTCTGCTAGCACCTCTCGTGCTCCTGATGCCAAGATCAGTCGTAGGGTTGATTCGGTATTTGCCATGGAAGAAAGGGCAGCACCAACAATGTGGTATCGCTGGCGAACAGTCTTGGCTAAAGCACTGAGACGGTGCGCTGGTGCAATCAGAAAAACAGGACTATTAACTGCCGCGTGGTGGCTGTGGTCTAGTTGGCGCAGCGCTAGTGTAGTCAACAGCCGTCCTCCAATCACCAGTACAATACTGCTAGCCCAAGCGGTAAAGAACAGCGATCGAGGTGGGTCTAACTTGGGGTCATAAAAGTAGTTCACTACCAAGGACAGTGCATAGACCAAGCTTACT
>JANWZG010000151.1 GCA_025054735.1 Cyanobacteriota bacterium
GGTAGAATTTATTCGTTATTTTGCTTCAGTGGGCCTAGATTAACCTATCAATTGCTAATGCTGGCTTAGTGGTGGTGAGTGATGTGGTTCGTGGCGTTGTCTAAAATTAGAGTACGAATTTGTACATATTTTTGTACACAATTACCTACATACTTACTTAGTACCCTCTTACTTAGTAGACTCAGTGTGCTGAGTCCTAGGATACTGAATAGTGTTGGTTTACTCAGGACAAAGCAGCGATGGCTAGTAGGAGCTGTGGCGGCGGCTGCCTTAGCCCTAACCATTTTGCTTCTGTGGTTTCCTGCTAGTATGGCTCAAACTTCTCAACCAGATATTTCACCAGAGCAGCTAGTTGCCCAAGCCACACAGACCACGATTGTGCGCCCCCTTATGACAGCGCCTTGTGCTAGTGATATTCCAGAGCAGTTGGTGGCTAGCTTTAGCCAGCCTTACAACAACCTCCCAGCCTATCAACCGCGCCAAATCGTTACCTTTGCTCATCAGACCAATTTTGGCGATCGCAAGGCAGTAGATGTCAAAGGCAAAGCGGTTTACAACGAGCCGTTAGTTGTTCTCCACGAAACGGTGGGATCACTTTACGGTGCTATTAGTTTATTTCAGACTCCGCATCCCAGAGATGACGATCAGGTTAGCTACCATACCCTAATTGGCTTAGACGGCACGATCGTCTATATTGTTTCACCAGACAAGCGTGCTTATGGTGCAGGCAACTCTAGCTTTCAAGGGGAAGCTGTGCAGACAAATCCTCGTTATCCAGCATCGGTCAACAATTTTGCCTACCACATTTCCCTAGAAACCCCACCTAGCGGCATCCACAGTGGTCGTCGTCATCAAGGCTACACTGATGCTCAGTATCGCTCGTTAGCATGGTTAGTTGCCCGCACAGGTGTTCCTAATGAGCGGCTGACAACCCATCGAGAAGTCGATCGGTCTAACTCTCGCCTTGATCCCCGCAGTTTTGATTGGCGTAAGTTCAAGCGCCTACTAGATGCTTATCCTAGGGAAGATTTGTTGGGCTTAAGCTGTTCGATGCCGAATGCGCAAAACCCAGCTGACTTGTATCCTCCCTCCTTGGATACTACAGTGCCACTGCCACCTCTGAACCCTGATCAGCTTAATCTCAGTCCCAGGTAGTAGTAAGACGTTTGCAGTGAGGAATTGTACTACTTCTCCACACCGCAACTACAGATAGCTTGTAGTGAAGATAGCTTGTAGTAAGGACTTAAGTCCTTATTACGAACTAATGGGTTATGTGGCTAGCTTTCGGAGAATGGGTACTAACGTAGCTTGTAGTAAGGACTTAAGTCCTTATTACGAACTAATGGGTTATGCGGCTAGCTTTTGGAGAATGGGTACTAACGTAGCTTGTAGTAAGGACTTAAGTCCTTATTACGAACTAATGGGTTATGTGGCTAGCTTTCGGAGAATGGGTACTAACGTAGCTTGTAGTAAGGACTTAAGTCCTTACTACGAACTAATGAGTTATGCGGCTAGCTTTTGGAGAATGGGTACTAACGTAGCTGAATGGTTTGCACAGGCTCGAACATGTGAATGGTATCAACGAATCGAGCCGTTTTGGACTGGTTAGAAATGACCAAGCTCTGGGTGCGGGCACCACCGTGGAAGAACCGTACCCCTTGCACCAAGGTGCCATTGGTGATGCCACAGGCTGCAAAGAGTACCGTTTGACCAGAGGCTAAATCCTCTGCCTCGTACACTCTGTCGGGATCCGTGATGTTCATCTCGGCAAGGCGAGCTAGGTTCTCTTCCTTGGTTTTATTGGCCCATTCTTTGGTCATCACGATCGCAGGATCATAGACTAACTGACCTTGGAAATGGCCACCCAAACAGCGCATAGCAGCGGCTGAAATCACCCCTTCAGGGGCTGCCCCAATACCCATCAAGGCGTGGGTATTTGTCCCTGCAAATGCACAGGAAATTGCCTCTGAAACGTCCCCATCGGTAATTAGACGAACCCTAGCTCCAGTTTGCCGAATTTCATCGATTAACTCATTGTGGCGATCGCGCTTCATCACCACTACGACTAATTCATCTATGGCACGATCTAAGCACTCAGCGAGGATTTTCAGGTTTTCCGTTGCCGATTTACGAATATCTACCTTACCCTTGGCTGCTTGGGGAGCTGCTAGCTTCTTCATGTAAAAGTCAGGTGCGTTAAATAAGCCACCTTTTTCAGAAATTGCCAGCACGGCCATTGCACCCGGTTGCCCGTAGGCACAGAGGTTGGTTCCTTCGCAAGGATCCACAGCAATATCAATTTCAATCAGTTCTTCAGGATTGCAATAGTCCTTGGCATCGGGGCGGGTGCAAATTCCCACTTCTTCACCAATGTAGAGCATGGGGGCCTCGTCTCGCTCGCCCTCGCCAATCACAATTCTACCGCGCATGTGGATTTGGTTCATGCGCTCTCGCATGGCCTCTACGGCAACCCGATCAGCTTCGTTTTTGTCGCCTTTACCCATGAGTCGAGATGACGCAATTGCAGCTTTCTCGACAACTTCAACAATTTCCAAACCAAGCGTACTTTCCACGCAATTTTCCTCCCAACTGGTGAATGCTCTCGTTGCGGCGTTCCGTTAGGAAAAAGTCTATCAGGAAAGGGGGACACTTATTTTGGGTTTATTTTGGGGCTGTCTTTTTCCCACACATGCTGGCTTGACAACGATCGCTACTTGCGTTGCGACCAAATGGCCTGAATAACACCAACGACAAACCACAAGGATAAGGCCACGAGAATAACTGTAGTGGTTTCGGGGTAGCGCATCCACCAGTTATCTAAGGGCAGATAGTTGAAGTGTTCTAGCATGGCTTCAAGGTCTGGTGGAAATTATGTTGATATTGTTACGGCTATCACAGCAGCTTGGGTGAAATAGTTGACATTTTGTTAAGAATCTCAGCTACTCTATTAGCTGGATGTCCTTGGCTGCTTGGCAACCTACATACAACCTACGGTGATTAGTGGTAACGGAGTTATGCGCATATTAGCCCTTGTTCCGGGTGGAATTGGCGACCAAGTTCTATTTTTTCCTACGTTGGCGACGTTGAAACAAACCTATCCCAATGCTCAGATTGATGTTGTCGTTGAACCCCGATCGCAAGGGGCCTATCGGGTTTGCAATACTGTCAGCACAGTGATCCCCTTTAACTTCAGAGACCGCAATAGTCTTGCAGATTGGGGCAATTTGTTGGGAATGTTGCGCGATCGTCAGTACGACATAGCCATGTCCTTAGGGAAGAGTTGGGGTGTAGCCGTGTTGCTATGGATGACGGGCACGCCCATCCGGATAGGGTATGCCAGTCGTGGTGCCATGTTTTTAACCAATCCTGTGCCGCTGAATCCTGACCAATACGCTGCCTGCATGTATCACGATCTGTTGCAGGGCTTGGGAATTACTACACCGTGCCCTCCCTTAGCTATTTCTATCCCCAAAACTGACCTAGACTGGGCAGAGCAAGAGCAAAAGCGCTTAGAATTACCTGCTACCGGGTATGTGATTATCCATGGTGGGTCTAGCCGTGTAGCCAAGGAGAAAGGGATTATCCGCACCTACACCGTTGAAGGATGGCAACGGGTTATCAGTGATTTTCAGGCAAAGCAGCCTACCTTGCCGATCGTTCTCATCCAAGGCCCTGACGATGCTGAGTTTGTTAGTGCCATGGTAGACAAGTTCCCCACACTGAAGACAACAGCCCCTGACAATATCGGACAACTAGCTGCCATGATTGCTGGTGCCAATCTCATGCTGTGCACAGATAGCGCTCCCATGCATCTAGCGGTTGCTGTCCAGACCTATGTGCTGGGTTTGTTTGGCCCTACGAGTCCAGCTAAGTCATTACCTCAGAGCGATAAGGTTGCTGCTGTTGTTTCTCCTACGGGGAATGTAGCCGATATTGACCCAGAGGCAATCCTAGCCAAGGTATGGGGCCAGTCCTAAGGAGGCATGACTGTTAGCGCAGGGTGTTAATGGCCTGTTGTGCCATGGAGGCGATCGCCTGATCTGTAGCTCTGGGCAAGTGGTAGTAGGTACCTCCAGCTTTGAGGGTTAGTTCTTTAGCAAAACCTGTGGATACATACTTGTTCTGGGTATCAATCACTAGAAATTGCATCCCCTGGGCGCGAATCTTGGCTGCAATGTCCAGTAGTTCGGCTTTGATGTCGGGCTTTTCGTCCGTGGGCAGGGGTTCCCCCAGGGATTCTGCCAGCGGCACGTTGCCCTTGCCATCGGTGATGGCAACAATAATCACTTGTCCAATATCTCCTGACTGACGAGCATTGATCCCCACACGCACTGCCTGGGTGAGACCATGGGCAAGGGGTGTGCGTCCGCCACAGGGCAACCGCTCTGTACGCCGACTTGCTGCGGTGATGGACTTTGTGGGTGGCAACAACACTTCAGCCTGGGAACCACGCACGGAGATTAGTGCTACTTGGTCGCGGTTTTGGTAGGCTTCGTTGAGCAGTCGTAGTACAGCTCCCTTGGCAGCTTGCATGCGATTGAGTGCCATGGTGCCAGAAGCATCTACCACAAAAATCACCAGGGATCCAGCTTTGCGAGCCAAGCGCTTGACCCGAAGATCTGATTGCTCGATAAAAACGCGGCGAGGGGTTGAGTTACTAGAGAGTGCGCCCTGCTGTCGTGTCCGGCGTGCCTGTTGGTAGGGTGCTGCCGATCGCAAGGTGGCATCTACAGCAATGCGTCTGGGCTTGCCTTTGGGCAGCATGGGCTTGATGTAGCGTCCGCGATCGTCGGAGAAAATCAGGCTGCGTGTACCTGACTTACCCTGGCGGTTAGCAGCTATCTGTGCAAATTGCAAAATGTCTGGATCCAAAATTACACCCTCTGGATCAAAGATAAACTCTTCTGGAATTTGGGATGTTTCTGGTTGCTCTGGGGGGGTATCTGGATTAGAATCATCTGGTTCTTGCTCAGATTGTTCAGACTGTGCTGGGGGGGGTGGTGGCGGTGGAGAGACATCAGCAGGCAACTCTACGATCGTCGCCCTAGGCAAAATCACCAACTTCACTGCCCATTGCAAATCGTCAGCATCCACAACTGTGCGGCCATCCAATGCTGCACAAGCCTTAGCGACTCGCACTGCAAATAGGTCGGCGCGGTGTCCCTGAACGCCCGCCCGAATAGCCTCGTTCACCAAGTAATCAATCTGTATTGGCTGAATCTGCACATCCTTGAGCCATTCCCGCGCCAGGACAATTTGGGTTTTTAGGTCGTTGATGTCTTGATGATATTGGCTAAGAAAAGCCTGGGGAGACGTGCTGTAGGCGATCGCCCGTTCTACAGCCTGCACCCGATCCTTCAACTCTAGGGGTAAATCCGCAGGCAAGGCAATGGCAATTCGATCTAGCAGATGATTACGCAGTGGCCCTTCATCAGGATTGTAGGTGGCGATCAGCAGTGGACGGCAGGGATGTTCGATGCTGATGCCTTCCCGCTCGATGCGGTTACATCCTTCTGTCAACACTGTCAACAACAGATTGGCAATCTGATCCTCCAGCAGGTTGATTTCGTCAACGTACAGCACACCTCGGTGAGCTGCCGCTAGCAGTCCAGGCTGAAAGATAGTTTCTCCAGCTTTCACTGATTGGCTGACATCTACAGAGCCTACAAGCCGATCCTCCGTCACCCCTAAAGGAATTTGGATGAAGGGAGCAGGGATGATGGTGGTGTCGGTTCTAGCACTGTCGGGATCAGCATCCTTGGGATCGGCGTTGTAGTAGGAGCCACGCAGAACTTCGATTGGCGGCAGTAATGCATGAAGTGCCCGTGCCATCACGGACTTAGCAGTGCCTCGTCGTCCAGCAATCACGATGCCGCCTAGACCTGGATCCACTGCTACCAACAACAGGGCGAACTTAATTGCTTCTTGGCCAACGATCGCAGGTAATGGAAACCCGACTGTGGGCAGAGATGGCGAATTACTTACCATGATTCAACCAGCAACCCCATAGAACCGTAAACCCTCAAGCCGTTCACTGATACATGTCGCAAATATCACAGGCTAGCAGCCTCACTTTCCCAATCCCGACAAGAATCACTTTCTGGCCCGTTGGGATGGATGGCACAGACTAAGAAGTGTCCCCCATCCCGCCGACCATAGTAATATTTGCAGCCCATACAGGGCTTCAAGCGTTCTTGCAAATAGTGAAAGCCATAGTCGATCGGCGTAATGTCAGTAATTTGCACGGTATGGACAATGCCACCTGATACCTGCAACATGCTCCGCAGTGCTTGCAGACTAGACAGACGCAAAATCTCAATTTCTAGCCGGAGTCCGCCTTCTGGGTTAAACACCCGACGAATGATGTTGCCCCGGAACTGGTTCACGATTTGCCCCACGATCTGCAAAGAACAGGATCCCGTGAGATAAATCTGCTCTGTAGCGGTCGTAGCAATTACGCTGAGGCTGGCGGGCATCATCTCAATTTGGCTAACCAAGATTCCCAAATGTCGCTCTAGCTCATCAAATACCTTCTCGATTTCTGGCAGGGTTTCGTCATTGATGGCTGTGGCAACATCGCTCACGTAGCGCAACTGGGTGACTAGATTCCGCAGAATATCAAACACGCTCAGCATCAATGATTGCAGCTTGCGATCGACCTCAACTGGATAGACACGCAACAAACGAAAGCTCTCTTCTAAACAGCGCGCTGTTTTGCGAATGTTGTTTAGCCCTAACATAGCAGCGCCACCCTTAATGGAATGGGCAGCACGAAATAGGCGGTTCAGCGTCTCTGGATCACCTAGTGTTTCCGATAAATTCAGTAGCCCTAGCTCAATCTGGCTAAGATAGTCCTGCGCCTCTTCAATAAAGTAGTCAATGATTCGCCGCAGTTGCTCCGGCAGCATGATTCAACCCTCTACAGGTGTAGCTCAGTCATTCATCATCACACATTCTAGGGGGAGTTGCACAGGCGGTTTATGCGTATTTACAATTGGCAAGTGCCACTGTGGTTTGGTAGTCACACTGTCATGTTGTGGTTAATCGCTGCCGCAGTTATTCACAAAATGCCATCACAGCATCAAATTGCTCCTCAGGGTGCACATGCTGTACTCGTAATTCGATGTTGCATCCTAGCAACAGCTCACCGGCAGGAATTTGCTCATCCCTCTGCCCGCAGGTGATAAATCCTGAACTGTTCTGGTTTCCACTGCCAAACCTCAGTCATACCTGATCCCTGGTAGATGTCGAGCCTGTGGACGAGACTAGCACTGAGAACAACTTTGATCGCTAAGCCTAGAAATTTCTTTTTCTGTCCTAGGCAATAGCACTCATCTGGTTCTAGCCCCCGCTGTGTAGCTTCTTTGCGAAAGGTGGCTGCCCTGATGGCATGGAAGCGCGTTCGAGTCTCCTGAAAATACGCCTCTATTAGCATCGTATGCGTAACTCAATGATGCTAACTTGCTGACTTAGAGATTGGGTGGAGATGATTACAACCATTGCTCTAGGTTGGCTCATCTGGCACTATAGCTTGGCGCAAATCAGCGCCCTCTAGCTGCCCACTGTCTACGCCGAGCATCTGTAATGTTGCTCCATGAAACGTTGCCCCTCGCAGGACTGCACCTCGGATCTGGGTTCTTTGCAGAGTAGCGTTGTGGACGATCGCTTTTTGCAATACCGCCCAACGCAAATCGGCATTGTCCAAGCTAGCCTCTGTTAGGTCTGCCTCTGCTAAATAGGCTCCTGTTAGGTGGGTAGACAACAGCCGTGCTCCCCGTAAATTGGCGGCATAGAGATAGGCACCTACCAATTCTGCCTGGTGTAAATTGGCCTGTTCCAAGGTGGCATGGTTAAAAGTAGCGTCAGTGCCATCCACGTAGCTGAGGTCGGCGCGAGTTAGGTTAGCATGGCTGAAGTCAGCTCCTCGCAAACAAACGCCCCGGAGTTCTACCCCAATCAGGTTAGCGTGGCTGAGATCAGCGCCAGTGAGGTTACTGCCCCGCAGGTCGGCCCCAATCAAATTAGCATCACGAAGGTTGATGTTGCGCAAGTCTAGGTGGGTGAGGTCAGCAACACTGAGGTCGATCGGCTGCTCAGGATGCTGGAGCCGCCACTGGTGCCAATAGCCGTTGCGGATAGCGACAAATTGGTCGGGATGTGCCATAGGTCACCACATCACTCCTTACGTCCAGCAGGATTCTCACGCCCTGTGACGGCTTCTATGGCTGCGATCGACGATCGATAGCTCGCCATGATGTCCTGCTCTGTTCCACCTAGATACATGCGCCCAAAGCTGCCAAACGCCTGCACATCTAAAATGTTAATGCGGGCAGCTTTTTCTGCCTCGTTAGCCGCTAGTGCTGCATAGGCTGCAGGCTCTACCTCCAGCACATAAAGGGTTTGCCCTGCCAACAGCAATTGTCCCCG
>JANWZG010000152.1 GCA_025054735.1 Cyanobacteriota bacterium
TACGCACCGTCATGTGCTTAAACAGAGCATAGTGTTGAAACACAAAGCCAATATTGCGATCCTGAACATTCTCATAGGTAGCATCTCGCCCTGTTAGGAAGATTTTGCCTGTGTCAGGAAACTCCAACCCTGCAATTAGCCGCAGCAAGGTAGACTTTCCTGATCCAGATGGCCCTAATAAAGCTACCAAGGAACCTGTCTCAATTTCTAGGCTGACATTATCAACGGCCCGAAAACTGCCAAACTGCTTTGAGACATTTTCAACAACAATACCCATGTCAGCGACCTCTCAAGAGAATCCCCACTTTACCGACGGGGTTATCGTATTTTATAACATCACGACTTCCATCAATAGCAGATAGCTACGGATAAATTCTAAGATCTCGATGATCTGCAATGATGCACAATTATGCCTAACGCCCTGCAAAGACTTGCAAAGAGTTGTGATGCGGTTTGACATCATTACGCTATTCCCTGACTTTTTCACCTCGCCTTTAGCGTCTGGCCTGCTAGGAAAAGCCCTAGCTCGACAGATTGCCAGTGTGCACTTAATAAATCCCCGTGATTTTACAACCGACAAACACCATAAAGTAGATGATGAACCCTATGGTGGTGGGGTAGGCATGGTCATGAAAGTGGAACCGATCGCCAACGCCCTCCAAGCAATTCCAGCTTTACCAAGACGTGAGGTGGTTTTGATGACACCCCAAGGGGTAACCATGAACCAATCTATGTTCCAAACGTTTGCCCAGCACTATGACCAGTTGGTGATTATCTGCGGTCATTACGAAGGGGTAGACGAGCGAGTACTGAACTTAGTTACTCAAGAGGTATCTCTAGGGGATTTTGTGCTCACCTGTGGGGAAATTCCTGCCCTCACACTGCTGAATGGGGTAATTCGTCTGTTACCGGGAACCGTCGGCAAAGAGGAATCCTTGAAAGCAGAAAGTTTTGAGGATGGACTATTAGACTATCCCCACTACACGCGCCCTGTTGAGTTTCGTGGGTGGCGAGTGCCAGAAGTATTATTGTCTGGCAACCATGCAGAAATTGACCGTTGGCGACGACAGCAGCAACTAGAGCGCACACGCTTGCGCCGTCCTGATTTGTACAATCGCTGGCAAGCAGGCCAAAATCAGCCCCCGACCACAGGGTAAAATGCTCCTGCTGAAGGGTAGAATGCATCTGCTGACCCCTATTGAATGCAGTTCATGTCTCGTTCTCGCGCGCTTCAATCCTATGTATTACTGCGGCTGCTACTAGCTCCTTTGATGTTGTGGTTGGCAACCACGATTGTGTTCTTACTGTTGCGGGCAACCCCCGGTGACCCAGTTGATGCCATCTTGGGTATCCGCGCTCCAGAAGCTCGAAAAATTGAACTGAGAGAAGCATTAGGCTTGGCAAAGCCTCTCTGGCAGCAATATCTAGACTACATGGGTCACTTATTGCAACTCGACCTAGGGGAATCTCTGGTGACACGCGGACAAACAGTATGGGCGATTATTCGCGAGTATTTTCCAGCAACCCTGGAGTTGGCCGTGTTTAGCATGATCATCGCTGTGGCGGTGGGAGTAGGGGTAGGGGTGCTCTCAGCTTCACACCCAAATACAGCACTGGATGCCGGGGGACGCTTGTTTGGCATTATCACCTACGCGCTGCCAATGTTTTGGATGGGGATGCTACTGCAATTATTATTCACTGCTCAGTTAGGCTGGTTTCCCCTGGGGTCGCGGTTTCCTATTGGTAGTGATCCTCCTGCACCAATTACAGGGTTATACACGATCGACAGCTTGCTAGCGGGTGACTTGCCTGGGTTTGGGATGGCGATATATCACCTAACATTGCCGTCGATGACCTTGGGCATTCTTCTCAGTGGCATCTTTGAACGGATTGTGCGAGTCAATCTGCGCCAAACGTTGCAAGCTGATTATGTAGAGGCTGCCCGTGCTCGTGGCATTCCCGAAGGTCGGATCCTATGGGCCTATGCTCTGAGGAATGCCTTAATTCCTGTAATTACGGTGCTAGGCTTGACCCTAGCAGCCCTTCTAGGCGGGGCTATTTTGACGGAGGTGACATTCTCTTGGCCTGGGTTAGGCAACCGTTTCTATGCAGCGATCGACCAGCGAGATTACCCAGTTGTCCAGGGTATAGTTGTGTTTTTTGCAACAATCGTAGTGTTGGCAAGTATCGCGATCGACATTCTCAACGCCCTCGTGGATCCTCGAATTCGCTACTAATCACAGCATCAACAATTCCCCTTCTATGGGATACCAAAACAATTACTCACTAACCGCTGCTTTTCCAGGATGACCCAGCAGACATCTTCAAATACTTTTTCAAATACTTTTTGAAATACTTTGAAACACTTTAGAACCACCTTAAACGGTTGAACTTTTACTTAAATGGTTGAATTTTTAGCAAAAGGTAGAGCATAACAAAACCCACACTCGAACCTTGAGTGACCTCCCTAACGTAGCTAGCTTATGCAGAGATGAACTAATCACATGCCTACATCATCAGTGAACACTTATGGCGCAACTAGGCTTTAACTAAATGTTCTAACCAAGTTGTAAGCTGACTAGCTTCAGTGCTCCCGTAAAACTCAATAAAGGGAAGTGTCAGATCGACGTGTGGGTTTCTGTTGATCGAACCTGTCAGACTTAAAAGCCAAATTGTCTTCCTCCTGTTTACTAAACAGCATACAATCAATCGTAACCAATCGGCCTTTTCATCTGCCAGAGAGGTTTTAATCACCTCTTAACTATCAATATAGATCAACGATGGCCTGGTTCAAGACCTTGATATTAAAGTTTACGTTGAGACGGATTACGATTGTAATATTTCAGCGATCGCAGCCTCTAGTTGTTCTTTAGTAAGGGTCGTAATTATAAATACTTCTTGATAGCTCTTGCCTTGACGAGCAATCAGCTTAAACCCACCCCGAATAGGCACAGAAACTTTCAATTGCAGTTGGGGAGCACGCCCTTTTGCACGTCCAATCACGGCTGGTGTAATGGTTTGGATTCCATTATAGGTAGTGAGCTGGTGCAGCACAGGGATCAATCCTGGGATGTGAGTAGAATGGTTCCAGACTAGCCTGCCGTTTTTAGAACTGGTCATAGGACAACAACCTTGGTGATGGATTAAGTTGACTATGAACCAACTACAAGTCCGATAGAGTAGATTTCATTCGATCCCAAACAATAACTTGTTCCCATAACACTTTATAGAGCTGTAATGGCTCATTTTTCCCTTTCACAGTCACTGGTAGCATCTTTTCTACAGGAAAGGTAGTCTCACCAATTTGGTCTAGGGTAGCTTGGGAGATTACAATTTCATCAGCTTGTGCAACACTACAAATGCGACTAGCAATATTCATGGCATCACCAATCGTTGCGTACTGAATCAAGTTTTGTGAACCAATGTTACCAGCGGCAACTCTCCCCGTGTTTAAGCCAATGTGAATGTGAATTTCTAGATTGCGCTGCTTTTTCCACTGCTGGCTAAGGTTACGCGCTGCCCATTGCATTTCGATCGCCGCCCAAACCGCTCTGGCCGCATCGTCGATCTTGCGGTAAGGCGCTCCCCAAACTGCCAGTAACGCATCAGCAATATACTTCTCCAAGGTGCCTTCGTAGCGAAAAACAATATCCTCTACCATGACCTTGAAGTAGTCATTTAGCATCTCTAGAACTTGCCGTGGCTCCATTTGAGATGACATCGCCGTGAAGCCGCTAATATCTGAAAACAGTGCTGTCACTTCCGTTTCTACAATCTTCAGGTCGCCTTCTTCCTCAATTTTGCGGGTGACGGCGGCTGGAAAAAAGCGCTCCAATTTGGCACGAATGACTGCCTCAGCTTGCATCTTTTTGATCAAGTTGGCATTTTCAAGGGCGATCGCAGCTTGATTCGCCAGAGCAGTTAAAAACTCCAAATCCTCCTCTGAATAGGTGTTAGACATAGATACGTTATCTACATACATCACCCCAATTACCGTATCGCGGGGTTTGAGAGGAGCGCACATACAAGCTTGAATCGTCTGAAATAAGATAGAGTCAGATGACTCGAATCGTGAGTCTACACTGGCATCGTTAGTGAGAATAGCCTCGCTATGGGTACAGACATAGTTGATGATCCGAGTGCTGTAGAAGTGAGCGTCAACATAGATGCCTGGCCGAGCCTTAGTAGCTCGCTGCTCCATCTGTCCTGTGGTCTCATTGAGCATCAGAATGGCAGCCCGATCAATCGCCATAATTTGAAACACAAGATTCAGTAACCGTTCGAGCAACACATCCGCAGAATCTGGTGAGGAAAGTTGCTTACTCACTTCCAAGAGAATTTTGAGTTTATCAGCCGTGCGCTTAGCATCATCTTGTTGCCGCAACCGTAACCCTGCACGGTTTGATGCAGTTTGTTCAGAGTCCAGCAGTTCCTGCATCTCAATCCGGGTTTTGTCGGGTGAAATTCTCCCTAGGATAGTTAACTCTTGTGCTGGCAGTTTAACCCCAGTGAGTGTATCTGTGGAGGGGGTGTCTAAATGATTGACGAATTTAAAAACGGCATTAGCCATGCGAATTACGTCACCATCCCGCAACTGGTGTTTTGTAATGCGGTGATCGCCAATAAATGTTCCATTACGACTATTGCAATCTACTAAGGTAGCCACATCTTGATCGAGGGTAATTTCAGCATGAAGGCGTGAAAGCCCTTTTTCAGCATCTGCAATCAGCACATAGCTACCCTGCCCCCGACCGATCGTATTAACTCCGGGGTTTAGTTTCCAAACAACTTGCTCTGCGGTATCAGGCTGGTGAATGAGGTAGGGCATAGTCCACTTCTTGGTTTAAGAAGATGGGCATCAATCTTTTCTTACTAATCTTGTAGCCATTCTAGTATCGGCTACAACTGGTTTACTGATAAATTCACTAGATTACAGCGTATTTTTATGCTGCTGATGATCGGTATTTTTCAATACTGCCTCAGCCTCATTCAGTTTGGCAATCGCCTGTTCAGCAGTCATTAACCGTTTGAGCACGACTTGCCCAATCGGCTGATTGACACTGGCGATCGCAGTGGGTTGCACCTCCACCATCAGTACCATATCCTCGACTTGGTACAGCCGCAGCGTTTCATTCTGCTCCAGAATACAAATATCTAACTGTTGAATGTAGGGTTTGCGTCGCCACGTTAAATCATCCCACAACCCACTTGGTTCCCACACCCGACCAACAGTCCATCCGTCTGACAAGAAAAAGTATTTCACAAGCAATCACTAAATTGATAGTGCGAATTTTAAGAGTTGAGCTACTATCTAGCCATCATAAAGCGATTGGGAACCAGACCATGAACAACCTTGCACAGGTGAAGCAAGTCTTGCGCATCACTACAATTACAGCGCTAGCATCGACTGCTCTTTGGGCGCAGTCTGACTTGGTTGATGCCCAAGCTGCTTACAACGGCTATGTAGGGGTTGGTGCAGGCTTTGGATTTACGGAAGGTGCTTCTGGTGAGCCTGCTGGCACATCAGTTGTAATTGCTGGTCGTCAAAAAGTGGGGCAGTTGCCTGTATCAGTACGAGGTCAAGTTTTCATCTTTAGTGGCACAACTGCTTTTGTACCAACTATTTCCTACGACCTGCAAGTTGGTTCTAACTCTTTGGTTTATTTGGGTGGAGGTGTGGCTTTAACAGAGGGAGAGCGTCCATCGCCAGTCGGTAATCGGAATGCATTTGTGTTGCAACCTGGTATTGATATTGGTTTGGGGGACAGTAATACACTGATCTTTATCAACGGTGTGTATGCCTTCAACGCCTACAAGGGCAATAATGGCAATGCCTTCTCGCTACAAGGTGGAGTAGGTCTACAGTTTTAAGCTTGCCTGTGCTTAAGTTTTGTGCTGATGTAATAGAGGTTGAAATTCATGAAAGGTTGGTCTGGCTCGTCGATATTAAGTGCCGTTGGGTTGGTGGGTGTGCTAGCTGGTGGGTGTTTAATGCTTACCAACCCTACTGCAAAGGCACAGCCTGCTTATGGTAGCTATATTGGTGTAGGTGCAGCCTATGGACTAACGAGTGGCGGGCCAGGGGAAGAGAATGGTCTAGGTGGTGTTGTAGCTGTTCGCTATAAGTTTTTAGAGCTACCAGTTTCGGTGCGGGCGCAGTTGTTTGCTCTCAGAGGCTCGACAGCATTTGTGCCTACAGTTTCTTATGATGTGCCGATTGGATGGCAAACTGATGTTTATGTTGGTGTTGGGGCATCAGTTACCGATGGTACGACCCCTTCGCCCGTAGGTAATCGGTCTGCATTTGTGATTCAACCTGGTATTGATTTTGCTGTGCCTAATAGTAATGTTGTGATTTTCGCTAACAGTGTATTTGCGTTTAATGCATTTAAGGGCAATGGCAACACGGCGATCGCTATTCAAGGTGGACTAGGGTTGCAGTTCTAAGTTTGCAAAATCTAGTGGTGGTATTTTGTTCAAGTAGCTATCTCTATGCAACGAGCAAGTCTAATTCCCTAGGATTGCAGGCTGACAAATACAACTGCGTGTAACGTTAGGTGTAGTTCGGCACACTTACTAAATTAGTGTTGAGGCTACGGCAGTAGAGTTGTTATAGTCGTTGTAGTTGGCTTGTCTCTACTTAGCTGTTAGTGAAAGACTGACTTTAGGTTTATTGCTGGCATAGGGTAGCAGGTAAGACTATTTATATTCCTGTCTTTTTGTATGGTTTTAGAAAAGATATGGAATTCTAGTGATAACGACTTCCTCACGGGCTAAATATACGGGCTAAATAGGCATATGGCACTTTCAACACGTGGACTGGTTCTTGGCGCAACTGCATTTGCAATCACAACGATCGGGATTACGGGTGCTGGCTTACACCTCTCCGAAGGTCAAGCCTTCTTTCAAGAAAGCCCCAAGGAGTTGGTTGACGAGGTTTGGCAGATTATTGACCGTAACTACGTTGATGGCACCTTTAATCAGGTGGACTGGAAGGCAGTGCGATTGGAATACCTCAACCGATCCTATGCCAACAAGGAAGAAGCCTATAAAGCTGTGCGGGAAATGTTGAAGCGCCTCAACGATCCCTACACCAGATTTATGGATCCAACCGAGTTTCGTAACATGCAGATTGACACCTCCGGAGAGTTGACGGGTGTTGGTATTCAACTCTCTCAGGATGAGGAAACTAAGAAACTAGTTGTGGTGTCTCCCATAGAAGATACTCCTGCTGCAAAGGCGGGAATTCTTGCCCGCGACATCATCGTAAAAATTGATGGCAAAAGCACTGAGGGCATGAATGTAGACCAGGCAGTTAACCTTATTCGGGGGCCTGTGAACACTCAAGTAACTCTAACCATTTTGCGTGGCGGCCAAGAGCGGGACTACGTGCTAAAGCGGGCTAAGATTGAAATCCACCCTGTTCGTTTCAGTGTTAAGGAAAGCGCTTCGGGTAAGGTTGGGTACATTCGTCTTAACCAGTTCAGCGCTAATGCTTCAGGTGAAATGCGAGATGCCATCAAAGCGTTGGAGCAGCAGCAGGTAGTGGGCTACATTCTAGACTTGCGATCGAACCCTGGTGGCCTGTTATATGCCAGCATTGAGATTGCTCGGATGTGGCTAAACGAAGGCACAATCGTATCTACGGTTAATCGTCAGGGGGTGACCGATCTAGAACGGGCAAATCGGCGTGCTCTAACCAACAAACCCTTGGTTATCCTCGTGGATGGTGGCTCTGCCAGTGCTAGCGAAATTTTGTCGGGGGCATTGCAAGATAACAAGCGGGCAATACTTGTGGGTACCAAGACCTTTGGGAAAGGTCTGGTGCAGTCAGTGCGGAGTTTGGGTGATGGCTCTGGCCTAGCTGTGACGATCGCAAAATACCTAACCCCCAGCGGTAGAGATATTAACAAACATGGCATTGATCCAAATGTAGTCATTGAGTTGACTGAGGAACAACGTAAGATGCTGAGCCGCGATCGTGACAAGATTGGGACAATGGATGATCCCCAATACGCAAAGGCCATGGAAGTTTTACGGCGGCAAATTCTTGCAGCTCAACAGGGAACCCAAGCTAGCAGCCCATCAGACCCTACTCAGAATTGACCGCTGAGCTAGGTACTCATATAACAATCCTGTAGATTAATTAGGACGGTAAACACTTGCCAGCGCGAATCAGCCCAACTCGGCGGGCAATGGCCTCCTGTCGGGAGCTAAATGGCCCCCATACATCCTGTGATTGAGGCTCAGTAGTGGTTGAAGGCTGTGGTTGATGCATGGTGCTACCAGCCCGAATTTCACAGTGTCCGCTCTCCTGTTTAACAATGTACCAAACGTCGGTTGTAGCCATTGATGACTCCATTGATGTTGATTTTGGTATAGTGTAGTGATGAGGTAG
>JANWZG010000153.1 GCA_025054735.1 Cyanobacteriota bacterium
ACTTAACCCCCGTTGTTGTTAAGCAAACTCTGTAGGGTAGCTATACTCTTGGGCGGGGATCAAGCGCCATTTTTCATTACCTTGCAGTTCTAGCACTGCCTGGTGGTAGTTTACCAAGCTAGACCGATGTCCCACACTGAGAAAGGTAGTTCCTGTCTGTTTGAGCAGGTTGTATAGGTTAGCCTCGTTTTTCACATCTAAGGCACTAGTGGCCTCGTCCAAAATGGCGTAGTTGGGTTTGTTCAGCAATAGCCGAGCAAAGGCCAATCGCTGCTGTTCGCCAAGGGAGAGGACATCTGCCCAATCTAAGACGGCATCGAATCCGCCGACTCGATCAGGCAAATCTTCTAAATTCACCAGATGCAGAACATCTCGCAGGCGATCGTCGCTAATGGTTTGACGAGTTTCATCGGTATCTGGTTGGGGGTAAATCAACTGTGCCCGCAGTGATCCCAAAATCATGTAGGGACGCTGGGGCAGGAACAGCATGTTTTCTAGAGGTGGACGAGTAATTTTGCCTGTGCCCGCATTCCACAGGCCTGCGATCGCTCGCAAAATAGAACTTTTACCCACACCGCTCTGACCAACAATCACCACATTCTGTCCAGGTGCTACCGTCGCTGACAAATCCCTGACTAATGTCCGCTGATAGTTTGGTGTTTGCAGGGTCACATGCTCTAGGGTTAGCTGATCAGCAATGGCGAGATCGATCGTTCGGGCACCCTCTAAACTGGGTTTCATCGGAGCTGCAAGTGCACTCTCAAAGGTCTCTAAACGATTGACCCCGGCTGCAAAGGCACTCAGCCGTTCAAACTGGTTAACGATAATTGAGAAGGCACTGAGTACTTGGCTGAAGGCAATGGCTGACTGCGTGCTAGCACCAAAGTCCAATTCACCAGCGAAGTAGCGCGGCACAACAAACAAGTAGGGCAAGATCACTACAAAGTAACCATAGGCCGTGGTGAAGAAATCAAGGTTTCGCTGCCAACCAATCAACAGGTGGAAGTTATGCAAGACACTGCCAAATCGACGTTTCACTTCGCTTGATTCCTGCTCTTCACCCTGGTAAAAAGCAATGGATTCAGCATTATCTCGCACGTGCACTAGGCTGTAACGAAAGTCTGCTTCTTTTTGTAATTGCCGGAAGTTCAGCCCAATCAAGCGTTTACCGAACAATACGGTGACGATCGTGCCAAAGATAGCGTAGGCAATAAGTACGATGGACAGTCGCGGCGAGATAGACCAAAGAATCCCTGTGAAGGAAATGAGCTTGATTATAGAGTCTAAAACAATCAGCAGAAACGATAGGCTAGTGCTGGTAAAAGATTTGATATCTTCAGTAATCCGTTGGTCTGGGTTGTCGATGGTTGCGTCATTGTTGACCGCGTAGTAGGCTCGGTTTTGAAAATATTGCCCTAGAAAGCTATTAGTCAGCCAGTCTCGCCAGTGCAGCCCTAACAGTTGCTGAGAATAGCTGTAGATAACGACGATCGGCGTGCCCACCACAAACACCCCAGCATAGACAAACAAAAATCGCCAATATTCAGGTTGGTTCTTCTCTGCCAGTGCCGTCTGGAAAAATCGAGCTACATAGCTGATTACCACATTCAAGCCGCTAACTGAGATAGACAAGAGCAGCAACCCTGCCAACAGTCCCCATTGCAGCCAACGGCCAGCAAGATGATGTCGCACTGCCACAAAGCCAATTGTTGGAATTATCAGTCCCAGCGCCACAAATGCTACCCACGGAGATTGCAGAGTTCCCTGCACTGTTTTCAACAAACCACTAGCTGTTAGTTTCGTAAACTCTGGAAACAGGGCATTCGTGCTCAGCACCAGCACAGTTACAATCACGAACGCAAATGCAAATAAGAAAATTAGCAGCAAAAACAGTAGCCCAAAGAAACTGCTATTGCCTCCCGCCTCTGACGGATACCAATAGGGACGGGCAATTGCAGTAAAGCGCTGCCAGAGCCTAGCATCAAACCGATTTAGTTGCTGGTCAGTAGTTGAAACAGTTCTAGTCATAGGTGCGGGTAATCTTGGGAGTAAAGCGAAACAAACACATAGCTTTAGCTGACTACGCTAAGACTCAAGATATGACCTTAGCAGAATTCATTGTGACCCTTGTAGATTACATCAAACAAGATGTCAGAGTTAATTCAGTAGATGGCTGATAGATCTGGTTAATCGCGGGAGTAAAGCAAGGGGTATAGTGCTGCACTCGATTACGCTAATACTGAGGAGAATGGATGGAGTGAATAGGTGTGACTCTAGCTCAAATGTTCAACTCAAATGTTCAACTCGAATTGTTCACGCCTAGACTTGGGCACTCTATAGCGAAGTGATGAATTGACTAGCACCCATCACCATTGAACGAAATCAACTGAGAGCCAATGACCGTATGATAACCCTTTCTACCCAGACCGACCAAGACACCTTGACAGGGATTGCAGACATCCAACAAAAAATCCAAGCTCAATTTGATAGTCTGCCCTACCCAGTTGTACCTTTAGACAAGTCTCCTCAGCATGATCCAGAGTTTTTGTTCATTCACAATCTAGTCACCCCTTATTACCTGCGTTATCGCCAGGTGATGAATACCGAAGGCATGGTGATTCTGGATGCTGGGTGTGGTAGTGGCTACAAAGCGCTAGCACTGGCGATCGCCAATCCGGGTGCTCAGATTGTGGGCATCGACCTGTCCGCAGCATCACTAGAATTAGCAGCTCAGCGCCTTCGTCATCACGGTGTCACTAATGCTGAGTTCCACCAAATTACCCTAGAGCAACTACCATCCCTTGGTATGCAATTTGACTACATTAACTGCGATGAAGTTATGTCTATCCTCCCCGATGTCACCGCAGGGTTACGGGCTTTCAAATCCGTCCTCAAACCCCAGGGCATTATTCGGGGCAACCTACACAGTGCCCGCCAGCGTCGCAACTACTATGCCGCCCAGACTATGTTCAAGATGATGCACCTGATGGATGGCAACCCGGAGGAATTGGAGCGAGACATTGTGCGAGAAACCATGGCTTCCCTCAAGGATACAGTGCAGTTGAAACAGACAACTTGGCATGAACAGCGCGGCCAAGATGACCAGTTCATTTTGATGAATTATCTTTACCAAGGCGATCGCGGCTATACCATTCGGGAACTGTTTGCTGCCCTGCGTGCGGCTGAGCTAGAGTTTGTCAGCATGGTGGACTGGCACAAATGGGAGTTATTGTCCCTCTTCAAAGATCCCAACAATTTACCGCTATTCTGGGCCATGAGCTTGCCGGAGCTGTCTCCCGAAGAGCGGCTGACATTATTTGAGTTGATTCAGCCCGTGAATCGTTTAATTGACTTCTGGTGCGGACATCCCCAGCCTGAGTTGGCACCTAAGCCTGTCATGAACTGGTCAGTCGAAGATTGGCAAGGCGCGACGATTTATTTGCATCCCCAATTGCGAACAGAGGCCGTGCGCACCGCAATGCAAAGGAGTATTACTGATCGCACCAGTTTCTGCATTAGCGACCATTTACACCATCCAGCGGCCACTCCAATCACCCTAGAGAGTGGGGTAACGGCGCTATTGCTACTACTGTGGGAAAATCCACAGCCGATCGCTGCCCTTGTTGACCATTGGCAACGGCTGAAACCACTGCATCCAGTCACGCTGGCACCCATAACAGCAGACGTAGCTTTTACCCAAGTGACTCAGGTACTGGCGCGACTAGAGATGAATCTTTATGTATTGATTGGTTAGCTAATTCATAACAGCCAGCATCAGTAGATTTAGGTAACTTTTGCTACCTGAACGATCGCATCAGTTTCGGCTTCGTAGGCAGTGACAGCTTGCCCTTGGTCAGCGAGGCGCTGCTAGACAAGGATTTCGATGCTAGCTCTGTCAGCAGGTGAGGCTAGAGGAATGGGGATTTTCTAATCATCTGGATACCTCATATTCCAGTGAGCTGTGCAACCAGCGGATGACCTTTGGCAAGACGACTCACATTGAGGATAGAGAAGCCAATCACATTGCCCTCTACATCAACGCGCTCCACGATGGCATCGTAGTTCGTTTCGCGCATATAACCAAGAGCATCAGAGAATTTTACTTCTAGAAAATCGGCTTCTGGGTCAAATCAAACGGCTACAGATTTTGCCATAGATCGACTCCTTTTCATTAAAGAGCATCACTATGGCAGAACTGGTCTCGATCAAATGCAACAGTAGGCTTATAGTTATTCCAAACAGCGATGAGGCATGAGGCAGTACAATAATCCCGAATTCACCTAGAGATATATTGGGATCCTTTGGATAGCTTAAAGGCTTGGCTGCCTAGCTAGCACTTGAGGCAGCGCTATATTGTGCCGATAACGGACGATCGACTAGCACGTAGAGGTAGCTCTCTAGCCGGGTGAGCACTTGGATAACATCCATCTCTGCCTGTGCTGGACTAACGGGAATCAGTGTTACAGGATCCAGCGGCTTAAGACGCAACCAATGCTCTACTAGGGCTGAGATGGGCTGGGGTGCATCCCATAATGGCACCAAAAGAGCCGCTACGGTGGACTCTAGGGTGACATCTGTCAGGGCAGGGTGAGAGAGATGCTGGCTAACGCAGAATCCTACGTGCTCTCTGATACATCTGTGCAACTGTTGCCGTACTTCGTCTGTGCGCAGTTGGGGATGGAGATGTACGATCGTGCCCTGCCAGTCGGCCAGTGACCAAGTGACAACAGGTGCTGGAACTGGATCAAGAAGAGGATGGCCACACCAAAAATCCAGCAGGCGGTTTTTGGGTTGCATCAGTTCATACAGCGTCAGTTGTTCCTCTACGGACAATTCGGGCAGGCTCATGGCCCAGAATGTAGGCAAATCTCCAGGGTTGTTGAAGAGAGACAATAACTCCCACTGTCGCCAGTCCACCATGCTAATAAACTCTAGGTTGGCTGCCCGCAAGGCTGCAAATAGCTCTGGAACAGTGTATCCTCGATCGCCCTGTAACAAATGGTTCATCAAAACAACTTCATCAATTTCACTGAGGTTGCTCCAGGTAGCTTGTTTTAAGACAACGTCATCACGTAGGGCCTCCATCGTCTCGCGCACTAGCCCGATTTCAAACTCCTCAGGGGTGCCGTCTAATAATCCCATCATGGCGCACATCTCTTGGGCAGCATAATAGTTAAACCGCTGGGGCGCACTGTGAACATTGGCGCGGATGATACCTTTGGGCTTCAGTACTGCCTGTAACGCCCGCAAACCTGTGGTTAGGTCGGGCAACAAACTCAGAACTTCATCACAGTTGATATAGTCAAAGGTCATGCCTAGGGAGGGCAACTCCTCTAGGGCGATTGCATGAAATTCACAGTTGGTGAAGCCGTGATGATGGAGGCGCTGAGTAGCTAGCTCTACTGACTTGACAGACAAATCTACCCCAACGATTTTTGCTCCTGGATTGGCAATTGCTAAAGCTAGGGCATTACAGCCGCTACCACATCCGGCATCCAGCATGGTGGTTGCTGCTGTATCTAGCACCCGTTGATGGCGTAGATAGTAAGGAGTTTGTAGGTTATGGACAAAGAGAAAGTCTGCTGTGTAGTTGATTGAAGCGGTGGGCGCAATATTGGGGTAGGGTGCTGCATCAAATTGCTGCCGTACTTTTTCTAAAACCACATCTGGATTATTGCCCATGTTGGTCTCTAGTGAGGTCGCCACGTTAGCACCATCCCTTCGTACTAGGTGTTAGATTCATCAGCCCTATTGCCTAGGTTTGCTGTGTAACTGAAATAAGCCTCTACGATCGCACCAAATCCAGGGCAACAGCAAGCAGATGTCTCTCCCATCATAGCCTCATCATCTAGTCCGCTGCTACAGGCTTAGGGGCTATCAGACCAAGGATCTGGCTCAGAAGCCCGCTGAAACGCTTGACGATTTGGCAATAAAGTGTCTAACAACGTCTTGATGTAGGCTTTACCATACACCTCTTTAGGTGCAGACTGCTCCGTGGAAGGTGTAGCTGCACCAGTTATGCCAGAAGTATTTTTAATTTCCGTAGTGGCAATTTCAAATACAGCCACCCCAGCCATATGCGTCGTTGGGGCTGGAGCACTAGCTGCACTGTCAACTGGGCTAGACGTGTCATTGTTTACCACCGCTTCTACATCAATCGTAATTTGACGAGTAGGATCCCCAAGTAGGGTGTTAGCCGCGATCGTCTGCCCAGACTCAACGGAATAGTTAAACAGTGTCGAGTTTGCCCCAATACAGGCATGGGCACCAATTGTACCTTGCCCAACAATCAGCACATCTGCTCCTAGGCTGACACCCTCTTCTAAAATCAGTGCTCCCCAATGGGCATGGAGAATGCTGCCCTTACCGATACACACGCCTGCTGCTACGGCAATACGGCTATTAGGCTCTGCTTGCAAGATCACCCCCGGCGCGATCGCTGCCGTCGGGTGAATCGATACATCCCCTCGAATGCAAATGCAGGCAGTTAGGTCTGGGTTAGCAAGCGGTGGGGACATGGGCATCGGTGACTAAGCACTATTTTTTCTGAGGCTGCTGAATCAACAGTTCAGCTACACGTCGCTTCTGGTTAGGGTCAATTCCAATTAGTCGGACATATTCCTGGGGATGCTCAGCCAAGAAGGACTCGATTACAGACACCGCTTCAGACGTGCTGCGGGGTGTAATCGTTGCCCCACTCTGCCAAGAACTGGTGCGATAGCGCCGCTGATCTGCATACTCAGTCCCAACTCGGTATCCTTGGTTAATCCACTGTTGCAGTTGCTGAAGCACATCGGATGACAGATGCTGGCTGGATGTAGGAGCACCTGAGCCAGCAGAGGCATAGCCCTGAGACGTTACGCTAGCTGGCCTGACACTGCCATTTAAGCTGGACTTACCATTGGGCTGTTGAATCAATATCTCAACCACCCGCCGCTTGGCACTTGTATCAACCCCTAGCAAGCGAACATACATGCCACTGTGGTCTGCTAAAAATGCTTCTAGAGCTGCGATCGCCTCGCTGGCCGTCCGAGCAGGCAGCAGACCTCCGCTCGTCCAAGAGCTAGCCCGATAGTGGCGCAGATCTGCATACTCAACGCCGACCCCATAGCCCTGATTTACCAACTGTTGCACCTGCTGCACGATATCAGCCGCCAAGCTAGTAGACCCAGCATAGGTAGAGGTCGATCCATTTCGATAGCTCGATGATTTGTCGGTGATAGTGACGCGCCCATCGGGCTGTTGCACTAGAATTTCAGCAACTCGCTGTTTGCGCTGAGTGTCTACGCCAATAACACGCACATACTCACCGTCATGCTCAGCCAAAAAAGCGTCTAGGGCAGCGATCGCCTCTGCCGGGCTACGAGTAGGCAGCGATGGCCCACTTAACCAAGAACTGGTGCGATAACGACGCTTGTCGGCGTATTCAGTAGCAAGGCCATAACCTTGGCGGATTAGCCGCTGCAACTCGTCACTGACACTAGCGTTACTGTGGGAAGACGTACTAGCCACTGAGGAATAGGATGGCTGGGCAGAACTGTGGTAGTTGCCACTACCCACGGTTCCATTGCTAACTGGGTCACCCGGACGTTGGATGACAACTTCACAGACCCGCCGTTTTGCTTGGGGGTCAATGCCGATCAACCGCACATATTCACCACTGTGCTCTTTGAGACACTCCTGAAGCGCGGAAAATACAGCCGATTCGTTAGTGGATGCGATCGGGCTGCAACTTGTCCACGAGTTCATCCGAAATCGCCGCTGATCCACATGTTCCGTCCCAATGCGATAGCCACTTGCTAACAAGTGACGCACCTGTTGGATCACGTCTGCACTAAGTCCCATAGTTCCTACCTGCGAATTACTAGTATCTGTACCCATTCCAACGGACGACGATCCAGAGTTGGATGGCGTTGGCGTATCAACTGTCTGCGTTTGGTCAGCACTGCTGTTGACTGCACTTGTTTCCGTAGCTGTCAGCTTTTCTCGAATCGGTGTAATGCAAGCAACATCATCTGCACATTGGTAGCCCGATCGCAGCGCATCATTCACACTGACGACATGGCGAGAGAACCGTAAATCCTCTGGCTGTACCGCTGGCAGATTGTCAGCCTGGGCTTGGTCGGTGATTATGGAGCCTGATGGCACATATCGTCCTGGAGGAATCTCTACATCCTGAATCAGCACATGCATCATGATAATGCAGCCCTTGCCGACCCTGGCATTGAAAATGGTTGATCGGAACCCGATAAAACAGTCATCACCCACATAGGCAGGGCCGTGAATCAACACC
>JANWZG010000154.1 GCA_025054735.1 Cyanobacteriota bacterium
GATCGAGCTGGCATCCCCCGCGATCGGGTGCACTTAGATTACCAAGCCGTAGACACAGTTACCAATTTTACAGTAATGGCAAGGATTTTTACTGAGCAAAATATCCATAGTGTCTATCTAATCACATCGGACTATCACATGCGTCGTGCCCGTGTTATTGGTGCGATCGTCTTTGGTAGCCGTAACATTCATATCCATCCCGTGATCGTTCCCTCGCGCCGTGACCCAGAGCCAATCAGCAAAGCCGTTCGCGATGGCTTGCGCGCCCTTGTTTGGCTTTTCACAGGCTATACAGGAACCCTAGCGCCTTAATAGCGTTGTGCTACACCTCAACAGCAAATAGTACCATGCTAGAGTGAAATAGTACCATGCTAAATTGGAGATTGTAGTATCCACAGAGCACTAGACTGTCGCTACTACTACCTCTATCTACGTCCGCACTACTTATCCATGTCTTCATTACTACCGAGCTGCCAGAATTTGCAAGCTAACGTTGAAACGCTTTTAGAGCTACTCAACCAACAGGTCAGTCTTCGAGGTTACGACACCACTGCCATCCAAGCTTCCCTACGCAAAGCGATTTCTCCTTCCTTTGAAGTTGTATTTGCAGGTGCTTTTAGTGCTGGAAAGTCTATGCTGATCAATGCCTTGCTGGAGCGAGAGTTACTCTACAGCGCTGAAGGTCACGCCACCGGTACCGAATGCTATATCACCTATGCAGAGCCTGGAAACGAGCAGGTCGTCCTCACCTTCCTCAGTGAGCAAGAAATTCAAGAACAGGCCAAAGCCCTCTGTAACCGCCTAGGTATTGAAACTACGGCTGCAACTCGTCCAGAGGTGATGGAAATGCTGACCCACAAGTGCCAGGAAATCATTGATCGCGAGGGTGGCAAAGATAAATCTGAACGGGCTAAGGATGCTAATGCTCTAAAGCTACTGCTAGAGGGTTTCCAGGCGAACAAAGAGCGCATTCATCCTACAGAAAATCGCACCTTTTCCATGCAACAGTTCAACATCACTAACCTAGAGGAAGCCGCTCGCTATGCCCGTCGTGGCAATAATAGTGCCGTCCTACGCAAAATTCACTACTATTGCAACCATCCCCTGCTGCAAGATGGCAACGTGCTAGTGGATACGCCAGGGATTGATGCTCCCGTGGAAAAGGATGCGGAACTTACCTTTACTAAAGTGCAACATCCTGATACCTCTGCTGTGGTTTGTGTAATGAAAACCGCCTCTGCAGGAGACCCCACTAAGGAAGAAACTCGCCTAATGCAGCTAACCCGCGATAATCCCGGTGTGCGCGATCGCCTGTTTTATGTCTTTAACCGGGTAGATGAAACCTGGTATAACGCTCAACTCCGGCAGCGCCTGGAACAGTTCATTAACAATGATTTTCGTAACACTGATCGCAGTCGCCTGTTCAAAGCTAGTGGCTTGTTAGGGTTCTATGGTAGCCAAATTCAGAACACTAGCTTGGAGACTCGCTTTGGGCTGGATACCGTCTTTGCTGAAAGCATCAAAGGCTTAGGTGGACAGGAAGAAACTCCTCAGTTTGTCAACGCTTTTTTGAATTATTGCCTTACCTCCCAGAAGCTTGACCCCATCAAGTTTCCCCTGCCGCCAGAGATATTGACTGATCGCACCAATAATGAGAAATACGTTCGCATTCTCCGTTCCCTAGGCCCTGCTATCATTGACCAACTCCTGCTAGACAGCGGCATCAACGAATTTCGCCAGAGCATTACCCAATACCTTACTACAGAAAAGCGACCCCAGCTATTTGCTAACTTAGCCGACGATGTACAGCCTCTATGCATTGCGTTGCGCCGGGTTTACATCCAAGCGTGGCAAGAGGTAGAGAGCCAACCCCAAGATATTGAAGCCATTAAGGAACAGGAACTCAAGCAACTGAACCTAGAGCTAAAGCGGGTTGGGGATCAGTTGCAGCAGCACATTGAGGCGCTGGTGAATGAAGCTGTTGCTAGCGATCGCAATACCCTCCTAGAGCGCGATTTCCTCAAGCTGAAGGCCAGCCTAGTCAGTGAGATGGACTCACTGCTGAATACCTTCTCCGTGGCAGAGGTGTATAAACGTGCCCAAGCTAGCCATAAACGTAACTCCGTGGTACCATTGCTGGCTGTGTTGGCAGAAGCATTTTACTACCTAGCAAACGGACTGGAGGATGTGCTGGTAGCTACTGCTCAAGATGTGATCAGCAATTTCTTCACCTACGTTATTGAACAAGTCCAGCAACAGGATTACTATCGCAACCTCTATCGCCTGCTGGGTAATGATGCGGGCATTGAGCAAACCCTAAATCGCCTGCGTAACGAGGCAATCGCTGCCATTATCAATGAAGCCCAGACCGAGTGCGATCGCTACGTGCGAGAGCGCCCTGAATTCTACACCGAAGGCACCGTTTCCATTTGGCAATTGCGGTCAACCCTGCAACAAGCTTGTCGAGGCTACGACTACCAAAACATGATCGATGCCGAACCTGCCATTCGCCAACTGCTGCGCCTAGACTTTGAGCAAAAGGTGAAGGAAACTGTCATGCGTACCTTCCGGCAAACCATTAACCAAACTATCAATACCCCCCTGTTAGAGGGTGCAGTTGAGTTGGCAGATACTATCCTCAAGCAGTATGACCAAGCCCGTGCCTACCTAGCCCGTACCCTTGATCGCGAGGCCCAAGACCGCATCCGTACTTACCAAGCTCGCAAACAAGAGTTACAGGCTAGCATTGACCAGTTCAACCAAGCTGTCAAAGGTATTAACGCTTGCCTAGAGGCCATGAACCTAGACCGGAAGCGTTTACCTCTAATTGCCGAGGCCGACTTGGTGATTGTGCCGCCAGAGCCAGTACCCAGTCTCGAAACAGAAGTAATAGCCGAACCAACACCAACATCTGACAGCACTGCTAGCCAGCCTGAAGTTCTGCCTGACCGAGGATCATGACTACCCTTAGCCAACCCCTAAAGCTAGACTTAAGTCATATTCATTTCACCGACGGCTGATTCTATCAGCTTTGCAGCCGTAATCCTAGCGTGGTCTTAGAACGTGATGCCCAAGGAGTGTCAATCATTATCTCCCCGTAGGCAGTGAAGGTGGTAGCCGGGAATTAGAACTGGGAACTGATTTAAGTCCTGGAATCGCAAAACCAAGCTGGGGGTTGTGTCTAGTTCCTCAACACTGTTTAAGTTGCCGAGAGGGGGCGATCGTTCACCCGATGCAGCTTGAGTAGAAAGTTCCTGCTGGGATGCCCTGACTCCAAAACAACGCCACAAATTTCCCCTATTGCCCAGTACGATGCTGTGCAGAGTTTCGCCAGTTTCTCAGCTCCAGCGGAGACACACCACTCTTGTAGAATATAGGGTATAAATCACTATCTCCTAGGCAGTTATTGTGATGTTGCTAAACACTCAGCTCCTTCTCAACACTTGGCAGCCTGCCCATTGGGATGACTTTGTTGGCCTCGCTGATGACCCAGCCACCACCAAGCTGAAAAGCTACTATCACAACGGCCAGATGAGATTTGAACCCATGTCTACTGGATCTGATCATTCCAAAGACCATGCCACAATCATTCTGGCAGTTGGACTATTCGCAGCCTTGCGGGATATTCCTACTAATGGGCATGACGGTTGTTCTTACCGCAAAGCTGGGGTTGCAGAGTTTCAACCGGATATTTCCTACTACATTGGTGAGACAGCCGACGCTATTCCTTGGGGAACGAGGGTCATTGACCTCACCCAATATCCCCTGCCCAGTTTGGTGATTGAAATTTCCGATACCTCCTTGCCGGATGATTTGGGGGCAAAACGGTTGCAATATGAGGAGTTGGAAATTCCAGAATATTGGATTGTGGATGTGCAGGCTATGCAAATTCTAGCCTTTGCTGTGGCCGCCGATCGCAGTATTCGCCGAATTCGAGAGTCCCAAGTTCTCCCTGGCTTGCAGCTAGAGATTTTGGAGCAAGCCCTCCAGCGCAGTCGGCACGAGAATCAGTCGGCAACTACAGCTTGGTTGATGGCACAGTTCCGGGGGTTAGGGGTGGATGCTTGAACGTTAGCGTATGAAGCAAAAAAAGGGTATCAGGGGAAGATTTTCAGGTCAAGCAGTTGTGTCTTCTAGCCCAAAGAACTGCGCTCTCCCTAGTAGCTATGGGTAGTTTTGGCAGTAATCTCCTATGATAGATTGTATAAATAAAATTGGAGAGTACCTAAGCATCCAACAACCCCTGAACTGAGCTGACCATGACAGATAGCCCTAAAGCTTTATTACCAATACCGGCTAGCCTTACACAGTTAACATCGTTTCTAGGAACACCTAAGAAAGCCACCAAACTTAACCCAGACGATGTCCTGTGCAAGCACTCTGGGAGCAGTTTCGGTGACCTTTCTCGAACATTTATGGTCGATGAACTCCTCAACGTACTGGTATCTTGTATTCCTGCATGTGGGCAATTTAAGGGCCAAGTCCTTTTGTCTGAGGGCATTCCAGTCAACATAACCTCAGGAGGTCAGAGCATTAGGGGGTTATTGAAGCTAGAACTAGAGTTTTATCCCGAAGAGATAGAGACGATTGAAATTCTCTCGCCAGAAGCTTCTGGGTCACAACCGGAGACTCCTGAATTAAAACTAAAGACACTGAACTTTCGTGAGTTTTTCTCTAAGTTTAGTTATTCTTACTTCTCCAGTGGTTTCTTTCCCCGTGTCGAAGGCGTTCCTGTGAATATGCTGAGGCCAGGAAGTTCTGGCTGGCAAGCAGGTGTAGTCAGACTCGACTTGAAGTTCTATCCTGACAGCACCCAGACAGAGTTACTAGGATCATCCCTAGATGAGATTCGCAAGCTGGCGATCGCGGACACCTGATAGTGTGGTGGAGTTAGTAAGGGGGTATGTAGGGCTATGGCATTTAGTGACTTTCAGACTGGTGCAGATGTACAGTAGTGATGTGGCGGTCGGTGTCAAGCCTTTTCTGTCGCACAATTATGACTCAATATGACTCAAGATGTAATGGATCAAAATGACTTGAATCATGGCTGAAATCATGGCTAAGGAACCCCGGATCAAAATTCCACCTGAGGTTCGCCAGTATGTTCTAGACCGAGATGGGTACCGTTGTCAAACCTGTGGAGCTGACAGCGATTTGACGATCGACCACATCATTCCCCTAGCGCAGGGCGGCCAAAATGATCTCAGTAATTTTCGCACGCTGTGTCGCATTTGTAACTCGCGCAAGGGTAAAGCGATCAACCCAGATGCTCGGCGCTACTATAGACTTTGAAACCCTTTGAAACCCCTTGAAACACTTTGAACACCCTAGCACACGGCATCTGCGTCATGCCGATGGAGCAAACCAGGGAAAATGCTGCTGGAGGACGGCCCAGCGAGTACAGTCCCAATAGTCCGTATGGGAAACAATGAGGTTATCAGCATTTAGACATAGCTCGCTGCGGCCACTGATGGTAATGCGGGGCTTCCAGGGTAGAGGGCTGGTCCAACTCAGGGTCCAGCGGGTTTCGATGCGATCGTCAGTTTGGCGAATCTCATGCAATGCCAGGTGAATGTCCAAAAACCAGCGAGCCATCCAGCTAATCATCTGTTGATATCGCTGCAAGCCCTGAAATTGGGTCATGGGATCCTTAAACACCACATCGGGAGCATAGAGGCTATAGGTCTGGTGGTGAGGAAACCGCTGGTAGTCTTGCTTAATGGCATCAAGAATGGTTGTCATAGGAGGGCGTGATCAAAAACGCTGCATTAACTGTTGTTTCAAGCGGGCTGGATCCCCATGATCCACAACTCGCCCCTGTTCCAATAAAAAGGCACCGTCACAGTAGTCCAACTCGTTTAGGCGGTGAGTTACCCACAGGGCAGTGATCCCCTTAGTATCCACCAGTTGGCGCACCTGTTGCACTAGGTCTGTTTGGCTGTCTGGATCTAATAGTGCCGTTGGTTCATCTAGCAACAACACATCACAGCGACGGGCAATCGCCCCTGCGATCGCCACCCGCTGCTTTTGTCCGCCACTGAGGGCATAGATAGGGCGCTGTTGCAGATGGGCTAGATTGACGGCTGCTAGGGCTTCTTCTACCCGCTGGCGCACCTGCTGCAGAGACAACCGCTCGGCCACTAAGCCAAAGGCCACATCTGCCCCGACCGTCGGCATCACAAGCTGATGATCAGGGTTTTGAAACACAAAGCCTACGGGTTGGGCTACGGTTATTTCCCCCGCTTGACAGGGTAACAAGCCTGCCAATAGTTGCAGCAAGGTAGATTTGCCACTGCCATTGGTGCCTAGCAGCATCCAAAACTCACCCTTGGGCACTGTTAAACAACAGTTTTGCAAGACGGGCTGATGATCTTGCCATCGAAACCAGAGGTTATTGACTGCGATCGCGGCTGCATCCATAACCTACTCTGCAAACACAAAGCCTGGAGGTCTACCCGAACCAGTTGATGTACTGGATTTCTCTGAAATTTGCACCGCTGCAATTTCACTGCTAATGACGCTAACTTTCTTACCCACTTGTTGATCACAGGTTAGCTCTAGCACATTGGCATCCGTGGATTTCATGGCTGTTAATAGACTTTGATACAGCCCTTCCGCCTCCTCTGCGGATTTTTTCTGCACGGACAGGGACACGGGTGTGTTTTTTAGGGTCACATCAATCATGAACATGGGTACTTCTCGAAAATCTCGCGGTTTATGGTTCTACTGTTTCTAGTATCCAACTGATTGCCCTTTCGTGGGAAAATATGCCTGACTCTCTAATCTCTGTAGGTTTGCCATGCCATTGACTGAGACCTCATCTACAAACGGCTTTGACCTCAAACGCTATCTGGCCGATCGCAAAGACCAAGTTGAGGCAGCCCTAGAACAGTCGATCGCAGTCGTCTATCCAGAGATTATCTACGAATCCATGCGCTATTCTCTACTGGCTGGAGGCAAGCGTCTGCGTCCTATTCTGTGTCTGGCCACTTGTGAACTATTCGGCGGCACTATTGCTATGGCTATGCCTACAGCCTGTGCCTTAGAAATGATCCATACAATGTCATTGATCCATGATGACTTACCCGCTATGGACAATGATGATTACCGTCGGGGTAAACTGACCAACCACAAGGTCTACGGCGACGATATAGCTATCCTAGCGGGGTATGGACTGTTGGCCTATGCTTTTGAATTTGTAGCCACACGAACCCAAAATGTTCCGCCAGAGCGAATTGTCAGAGTTATTGCCTACCTGGGCAAAGCAGTGAGTGCAGCAGGGTTAGTCGGTGGCCAAGTGGTGGATTTGCAATCGGAAGGGAAGACAGATGTTACGTTAGAGACGCTGCACTTTATCCATATGCATAAAACGGCGGCTCTGTTAGAGGCTAGTGTCACCTCTGGCGCGACATTGGCAGGAGCATCGGATGACGATTTGAACAGAATGCGTAACTATGCCCAAGCGATCGGGCTAGCCTTTCAGATTATTGATGACATTTTAGACATTACCGCTACCCAAGAGGAACTGGGCAAAACTGCTGGCAAAGATCTGCAAGCTCAAAAAGTTACCTATCCCAGTTTGCTGGGGCTAGAAGCATCTCGACAGGAGGCCGATCGTCTAGTCGAGGCTGCTAAAGCCGAATTAAGGGAGTACGGTGAAAAGGCATTGCCCCTAGTGGCGCTAGCGGAGTTTATCACGGCCCGCAAACACTAACGTTTCCCTTAATCTCCATGCGTCAAGCCCTCAAATTGCTGTTGCCTGCAACCGTTAGAGACTATTTTCGTGACATTCAGTTTCGTCTTAGCATCCTAGAAACCTTGGTAGATACTTTGATTGAGAGTCCTGTGTATAGGGCATCAGATGCGGCAGGGTTCAACGGACAACTAGGAAGGAAACAGCTATTTCAGAGCATTGTCACCACCTGTGGAATTGAGGCGATCGTTGAAACAGGCACATGGATTGGCAACACTACGGGCTACATGGCAGAAACTACCCAATTACCTGTCTATAGCTCAGAGGTTAACCCTCGGTTTTATCGGATTGCCCAACAACGGCTAGCTGCCTTTGCCAACATTCATCTGGCACAGTTAGACTCCCGCCAATTCCTTCACCAAGTCAGTACATTGAACCTGGTCAATCAGTGTGTATTCTTTTACCTAGATAGCCACTGGTATAACGATCTGCCCTTACGAGAGGAAATTGTCTTAATTGCCAGTCGTTGGCAACGGTTTGTGATTA
>JANWZG010000155.1 GCA_025054735.1 Cyanobacteriota bacterium
TACACTTAGAAAATCGTTCTCAGCTTGTACGCTATGCCTTTGAGCAGGGGTATGGTGTTCCCGCTGAGGAAACCGCTTCCTAGGTGCTATGACCAGTGTTTCCTCAAATTTGCCATTAACTCAAGGTGTATCCGATTCCTCATCGATTGACCCAGTAGCAGACTTAGTGTCCCAACTGGCTGCCGAGTCTGTCAAAAACCAGTTGCGATTAATTCGGGAGTTGGCTGACAAGGGGCAGCTTGGCCTTCAGGTGTTACTTGCATTTTTGGTTGCCCGTCGTGGTCAATTTCCCACGATCGCTGACGGATCCGCTTATCAGGCATTAGTAGCCGCTCAGTCCGAGCAGATTGCCGCTAGCTTGCAGGCGCAGTTCCCCCAAGGGCTTGTGCCCATGGAATCCGTAGCAAATGTCAACTACTTACCCCTACAGCAGGCATTGGCCGCCCAAGATTTTCAAACTGCTGATCGCTTGACCTTACAGGCGCTGTGCGAACTAGCTGGCAGTGCCGCGGTTCAACGTAAGTGGCTTTACTTTAGCGAAGTCAAGACCTTTCCAGTGACTGACCTACGCACGATCGATACCCTCTGGCGAATTTACTCCGAAGATAAATTCGGGTTTTCGATACAGCGGCAACTGTGGCTGAGTGTAGGCAAAAACTGGGATGCACTATGGGTTAAGATTGGGTGGAAATCAGGCAACGAATGGACTCGGTATCCCCAGGGGTTTACCTGGAACCTGTCAGCACCAAAAGGACACCTACCCTTATCGAATCAGTTGCGTGGTGTGCAGGTGCTAGCATCCTTACTGAACCATCCTGCTTGGGACACGTAATGTTTTTATTCCTGTCAAAGCTATTGCCTCTGTTTATTTATCCCCTAGGGTTGTCTTGCCTGCTGTTGGTTGTGGCATTAGTCACTCTGTGGAAATGGCCCAGAGTAGCTGCTAGCACTATTGTAGGTGCGTTGGTGCTTTTACTGGGTAGCAGTAATGCCTGGGTCAGTGATAGCATAACTAAGTTCCTAGAGCGACAATATATACCTGCTGCCCTGCCGGTCGCAGATGCCATTGTTGTCCTGGGTGGGGGCATTAAACCACCCCATCCACCCCGTCCTGCGCCTGATGTTGCTGAACCGGGCGATCGCATCCTTTACGGCGCTCAGTTGTATAACGATGGCAAGGCTCCTTGGTTAATTTTGTCAGGGGGTAGAGTTGTATGGCGACAAAGCGGAGAATCAGAATCTGCTGATATGGCAGTGTTAGCTCAACGATTAGGAGTACCAGCATCGGCAATTATAGAGGAGCCAACATCACTCAATACCTATGAGAATGCCGTGAATATAAAGCAAATCTTGGATGCACGGAAACTAAAACGAGTTTTGTTGGTAACCTCTGCCTTACACATGCCCCGATCGCTGCTGATTTTCCAGAAACAGGGCATTGAGGCCATTCCTGCCCCCACTGATTTCCTTGTTGCTGATGAACCCTTGCCTCCAGAAGGAGAGCCAATTCAGGCGATTGTCCTCAAGACGCTGCCGGATGCTGCCAAGTTGCATCAGATTAGCCTTGCTCTCAAGGAATACATTGGGCTAGTTGTGTATTGGCTCAAGGGATGGCTTTAACTGTGACCAATATTCTCTCTATAGACTAATAGACTAGGCTTCATCCAGCAGGTGTTGGATGCTCATGGACGGCTATGTAGGTGCTGTTCCCCCTTTATCAAGCAGAGAATAGATGATACCCGTAGCCCCGTCAGATATAGCAATCTAGGGCTATTGGCTAAAGAGTATCAGTGAAGAGTTGATCGGGGGTCAATGTCAAAGCGGGCACAACTAGGGATGAAATGGGAGCGTTTCCAGTGAAGACAATCGATTCATAGACCCCTTCTACCCAGTGGCAAACCGTAATCTGGCGTTCTTCTGGATCAACAATCCAATATTCACTAATGCAGCGGGCGGCATATTCGGTGTATTTGTGGCGGTAGTCACGGTTGCGATCGACAATACCAGGGGACACCACCTCAATAATTAGAGCAGGCGGTGGCATATCTCTGGTAATCACGGCTCTAGAAAGACCTTTCAACGCAGCAAATGATTCTTCGGTATGCACCATCAAGTCCGGTAAGCGACACCGAGCAAGCCGACCGCTCACTTCAATTTCTGTATCTTTATGGGCGATTAAATAGTAGGGAAGGTGTTTTAGGAGTTCGATGTAGAGCCGTTGGGCGATGCGATTATTTTCAGGACTTTCGGTGGGCATCTCTACTAGCTCTCCATCCTCTAGTTCGTAGCGGGTATCACTACCGTCGTTGTAGGCGAGGTAGTCTTCAAAGGTAAGGGGTTTGAGGCTCAAACTTGGAGTTTGGGTCATGGCAGCAATATGAACAAGTTGGTGTTTATTGTAAGGCCAATTTTTCTATTTCTGGCTCTACAGACATACGGTCTAGACTCAGATCCATCAGCGTTCCCTATGCAGGAGCTATCAGTGAAACTGCCCTTTGGGGCTAGCAAGCGTCTAGTGTGATAGCTCAGAGCATGGGGTGAGAGTGGGATGCCAGTCGGGGAAAACCTTTTAAGGAGATCAGCCAGATGCTAATAGTCTTACCGATTCATAGTTAGCGAGGGGCTATGGGGTGCTAGCAAGGGCATCTTTCTGAGCACAAAGCAATTGTTTAATACCGATTTCAGCTAAATCTAGTAGTTGATTGAGTTGAGTACGAGTAAAGCTGCCATTCTCGGCGGCGCCCTGCACTTCAATCAGTTCCAGTTTTTCATTCATCACTACATTGAAATCAACGGTAGCGGCTACATCCTCTGGATAGTTCAAGTCTAACAATGGCTCACCTTCTACCAGACCAACGGAAACGGCAGCGATCGCACTTTGGATGGGCGATCGCTCTAGCTCACCCGTTGCCATCAACCATTTCACTGCATCAACCAGTGCTACAAAACCACCTGTGATTGCGGCTGTCCTGGTACCAGCATCGGCTTGTAGTACATCTGCATCTACCATTATCGTGCGTTCACCCAAAGCACTCAAATCTAGCGATGACCGCAGGCTCCGCCCAATTAACCGTTGAATCTCTTGAGTTCGCCCAGAGAGCTTTATGCCCTCGCGCTCTTGTCGCTGAGGTGTTGCGCTAGGAAGCATCCGATATTCTGCCGTCAGCCAGCCTTTACCTGAGTCCACAAGGAACTTAGGCACACCGGGTTGCACACTGACCGTACACAACACCTTTGTATCACCGCAATGGGTTAATACAGATCCATTGGCAAATCTGGTAAATTGACGTTCAAAACGAACTGGACGCAATTGATCAAAGCGTCGATTGTCTGGACGCTGCCATGCCATAGATCACACTACCCCGATCGCACTTAAAATTGCTTGATAAACCTGCTCAATGGGCTGGTCACCATTTACCCGCACGAGCCGCTTACTTACTTCGTAATACTCTAAGATGGGCACTGTACGTTCTTGATAGCGGTCAATTCGGCGTTGAATAACGGCATCAGTATCATCCGAACGTGCCCTGGCTAGCGATCTTGCTACTAAAACGGCTGTAGACACATCTAAGCAAATTACTTGTGTCAGTTGTTGTTTGAGTTCAGCCAGTAAGAAATCCAATTCCTCGGCTTGAAAGGCAGTGCGAGGATAGCCGTCTATGATCCAGCCATTGACAGCATCTGGCTGCAGCAGCCGTTGACGCATGAGTGCAATCATTTGATCATCAGGCACTAGGTCACCTGCTTCTACATAGGAACGCACCGCATGGCCTAGTTCAGTGCCATATGCAATCTCCTGCCGTAGTATTTCGCCAGTAGAGATCCAGGGCACACCTAAACGCTGTTGTAACGCCTTTGCCTGTGTTCCCTTACCGGATCCCGGTCCACCCAACAGTATCAGCCTCACAACATCTACTCCTGCTTGTCCTGAAAGTACAGCCTACAAGGTATATGTCACATTGGTAGGCGTTAGAGCTGAAGATTTTAGATTTTCAGGCCTATGGGGCTTAGCTAGGGTCACTAAAGCTAGGCGATCAAGATTTGGTAGTGCAAGATTTGGTAGTAGCGGTTACCTAGGCGGGCGCTCACTAGTTCCGGAACCAAGTTGCACATTGGGTGTTTGGATAATGGCGGCTTGCTGACCATTCCACTTTTGTACCCGTGATTGCTCTACCTCTAGGCGTTTTAATTCCAACAGTTGTGGTGTAATGGAGTTTGCTAGGAGTCGGTTTGCCTCTGCCTCTGCTTTGGCTCGTTCGATCGTCACCTGAGCTTCTCCCTTTGCTTGGGCAACTTTGGCAGCCGCTTCTGCCTCCACCTTACGACGGTTAGACTCAGCGGTTTGAGCAGCCTGCTGAGCAGCAAACTGTTCATCAATGCTCTTTTGAATGTCCGGTGGTAATCGCAGTGGGGAAAGTAGCGATACATCCTGGACTACAATCGTTGGGAAGCGCTTTTGCACACAGTCTGTCACACTATTGACCAAGCGCTGTTGACTTGTAGGTAACATCGAAGGGGTGAGCTTTAACTCTTCAGCCACTTCTGTGAAGCAATTGCGTAATCCATTGCGGAGTTCGTTAGCTCGGAAGGCATCGGGTGTTTTGCGATAGGTTTCATAAAATTCATGCAACTTAGTCTTCTGGGATCCAGAAAGTAGTTCGGTGGAGAAGCCGAAGGAAACCCCTACATCCGCTGAGACTGGACTGCCACCGACTGAAAAGACGATCGATTCATCGACGGGTGACCCTTCTGTTAAGTCTTTCGTAAAGGGGTAGGTGTTGATGTAGGTAGGAAACACAACCACCTGCTCGGTGTAGCCGTTGTACCAAACTCTGCCTGTAACGATCCTGGCATTCTCAATGCCTTTGTTGCCTCCATATAGTTGAATTTTAAGGCCAGTAAATCCAGGTTCTACAGTGGTAACACTAGTGCCAGGAATCACTCCACAGGCACTAAGGCTAATAGCTGCACTAGCGATCGTTAGCCACTGGGTGATTTTGACTATCATTGCTTGATCACTCTCCGTAATACTTCAATTGGGGATTCATTATGCAATTGCAAATCAGGATCCTCTCGCATTATTGCTAGCATGTCCAAGTGTTCTGCTACCTGTGTAGAAGGCAGCTCTAAAAAGTCGAACACTCCCAAATAACCATAGTCCGGAAATCGAGCTACCAAAATTTGTCTTGCCTTAAAGGCATCAACTACTTGAGTGATCACGTATAGGATTGACCCAATCAGCAGGCAGAACACTAGGAGCCATAGCAAGAAACCAATAAGGGGGTAGTTAGAGTTCAGAAATACTGGTGCGATCGCAATTAACACCAGTGACATCAATATCTCCACAGTGGCTATCACAATCCATCGCTTTACTACATCCATAACTCCTCAAATCAGGATCAACCAATCCCCCTTAGCAACAATCTACTCGCAGGCGTTGTTGAACGCAAATCGCAAATATAAATTGCCCTCATCCTCAGGGAGAAGCACAAGCATCATACCCCTGGGCAGCAATGCCCTACCTGCAAACCTAGGCGATGAACTGTAGAGGATCTAGTCGTTCATAGTTAGCACCATTCACCTCGCTGCTGTCTGTGGAGAGCAGCACTCACCGATGTTGATCAGCTAGATCCTCTGTTCCTGATTACCCAGTCCTCTCTATTTCTCGACGGTTACCCCTTTCCAAAAGGCGACATAACCTGCAATGTTTTTGGCTGCATCTTTAGGTGCAGGGTAATACCAGGCAGCATCAGGATTGGTTTTACCATCGACAACGATCGTGTAGTAACTAGCAACTCCTTTCCACGAACAGGTGGTGTGGGTGCTACTGTCTTGAAAATAGGCCATGTTTACCGAGTCAGGCGGAAAGTAGTAATTGCCTTCAACGACTTCACAGCGATCGCTCTCTGCTAACACTGCTCCATTCCAAATTGCTCGTGCCATAGTGCTTGCTTAAATCACATCACTTTATATTGTGACGGGCAATGAAAGATTATGCGACAATTGTGACGGCACCACTGTCTAGATCATAGCGACCACCTACAACTTTCAACGCACCTGCTTGCATCCGCTCTGTCAGCAACGACGATTGCTGGAGCCGCTCGATTTGATAGCGCACATTAGCATCAACAGCATTGTTAACCATATCTCCAGCTTGCCCCTTGACTCGTTCTACCGCAGGCAAAATGGCGTTCACAAATGAGCTAATCTCTCCAGGCAGGGGCTTGTTGCTAACCGCAGCCGTCACCGCTCCACAGCGCTCGTGTCCCAACACCATTAACAATGGTGTATTTAGCAGGGCAACTGCATATTCAATGCTGCCCAACGCTTCGGGTGTCACAATGTTGCCTGCAATTCGGATATCAAACAGGTCGCCAATGCCCTGATCAAAAATAATTTCAGCCGGAACTCGAGAATCAGCACAACTCAGGATTACTGCAAACGGGTGCTGTGCTTGAGCTACATCTTGAAGGCGTTGTTGACTTTGATGGGGATAGGTAGGCTGATGCTGCACGAATCGACGATTGCCTGCAAGCAACTGGTTTAGGGCATCATCAGGGGCTATTGCAGGAGGATTGGCAGCATGGGCTGGTAGACTATGCCAGAGGAGGGCAGCAGGCGATGCGATCGCCAACATACCAGCACTTCCTAATTTCAATAGGTGACGACGGTTCATAGGACGAGGCTTTTAGAGTTTTAGAGACAGATTTCAAGCATTGATCGCTACAGTGATGCTACACAGCGTAGAGAACGAATCTCCATGACATCAGAGACATAGCAAGTGCCCCCAAATTTGTTGAGTATAGGCTTGATATGCTCTACAACCGGTTTGATTTGGTCGGGCATACAGAATGCAATGATGTACACGTTATCTAGCATGGTCATGTCTAGATCTTCTGTATCTGCGCCGCGTAACCCCCTGCCTGACACGTTGTGAATCACTGCATGACCATGAACACCAGACTGATGTAACCCTTCCAAAATTTTGCCTAGCTCAAAGGAGTTGGCAATAATTTCAATTTTTTTGACCGGGTGCATAACTCATCTCCACAACAGGTTGATTCCATAGAGGTAAAGGGGAATCCCCACCACAATATTGAACGGAAACGTTACAGCCAAAGCAGTTGACACATACAGACTAGGATTGGCCTCCGGTACTGTTAACCGCATCGCAGCAGGAACAGCAATGTAGGAGGCACTGGCACACAGCACCGCAAACAACAGAGCATCTCCCTGGGACATGCTAATAAACTTGGCGATCGCGATCCCCAGACCAGCGTTGACTAATGGAATTAGTATGGCAAAGGAAGTTAAGAAAACCCCAGTTTTTTGCAAGTCTTTAAGACGGCGGGCGGCAACCAAGCCCATATCCAGCAGAAAGAAGGTGAGCACCCCATAGAACATTCCCTGAGTGAAGGGTTCTAGCACTTGCCAGCCATGCTCTCCGGTGATCACACCAATGATTAAGCTGCCGACGAGCAAAAACACAGAGCTGTTGAGAAATGCATCCCTTAGGACTTCAGACCAGGCCGTTTCTCGCTCACTTTGCTCGGCAGTAAATAGGTTGACCAAGATCAGCCCTACAATGATGGCAGGTGATTCCATCAAGGCTAAGGCTGCCACCATGTAGCCATCATAAGCAATGCTGAGTTCGTTAAGAAAAGCACTGGCTGTAATGAAGGTAACAGCGCTAATGGAACCATAGGTAGCTGCGATCGCAGCAGCATCATAGGTTCCTAATTTCCAGCGCAGAATAAAGAAGGTATATACTGGCACTAAGCAAGCCATGACAATTGCTGCCAAAATGGTGAATATCACATCTTGAGTGATGCCACTCTTGGCAAGTTCTACACCACCCTTGAAGCCGATCGCAAACAATAGATACAACGACAACAGCTTGGGAACTGGTGGTGGAATTTCTAAGTCAGACTTAACTAGTACCGCAGTAATACCCAGGAAAAAAAACAGCACCGGTGGGTTTAAGAAATTGGAGACAATCAGACTTACATCCATGCCGACTGACTCCTAAGTTGATGTAGACTCATCCTCAACCACAGATTCTTCATAGCAGCAATAGGCACAACAACGAGCAATAACTGGATAACAGGGCTAAGCAACCACAGATGGGTAAAGAGAATACGTAATGAGCCTCAGCGTACAGGCACTTATTGAAAGTGCTGATGCTCTGTAATGTTACTTATTAACCCCTACGTTCCGGGATCATAGT
>JANWZG010000156.1 GCA_025054735.1 Cyanobacteriota bacterium
GCCTGGGCCGTGCCGCTCACCACCGTCGTACCCAGGAAGCAGACGTTGGGCCAATCCAGGGGCGGGGTGTGGGCCTCCCGCAACCGTCGGATCTCCTCCGGCGATACGTCCGCCATCTTTTCCACCGGCAGAGATTCCCCTGTTAGCACTGCCTGACTGACGAACAAATCCTTTGAGGTCAACAGCCGTACGTCTGCGGGAATCATATCGCCAGCAGACAGCGCCACAATGTCGCCGGGAACCAGTTCGCTCAGGGGCACTTCCCGGCGAGTTCCGGGGACATCCAGGGTCTCGCGACGAATGACTGTTGCGGTCGTGCTGACCAGAGCTTTCAGTTTCTCAGCAGCTTGAGTCGAACGGTATTCCTGGAAAAACCGCAGAAAGCCGCTGACCAGCACCATGATGGACAGGATAATTACAGTTTTGAGGCTTCTATCTTCAGGAGCAGCCAGGGCATAGTCCAGAACATAAGAAACCACTGCCAGTGCCACCAAGATCCAGACAAAGGGATTGTTGAATGCCTTAAATAACTGTGCGTACCAGGTGGGGGGCTTTTCGTGACTGACTTCGTTTTTGCCATACCTGCGCAGGCGATCGCGGACATCAGCTTCAGTCAAGCCTTTACGACTACTGTCGAGCGATCGCAACACTTGATCGATATTGTTGCCCGCTTCTTCCAGGGCACGCAACGATAGCTTGGCGCTTTCCAGGGCGCGATCGCTGGCATTGCCCCGCCCGCGCCGAACTGGGGTGGAAGTATTCCGCATGACTCACCTCCTCTCGTTAATGGGATAGATGTTCAAACAGTCCAAAACAACCAGTTAACTAACAAAACTCATCTGCTCTGACCCAAAAACTTACAGCTCTACCACAGAGGTGCAGAGAACACAGAGCAATACCTCAGTGTCCTCTGTGTCTCTGTGGTGAAACAGATTAGACCGAGGGAAGGAGGCAAAGCTCACCGGGCTGCTCATCCTGTGCTGGTTTGCGAGCAGCCGCACGCTTCATCCAGCCATCAATCCAGCGCCCAAACAGCACCTTGAGAAACTGACCACAAACAACTGCCAACACATCATCAATGTGATCGAGAACAAATTCAAATACTACGAGCATGATACTCACCTCCCTAGACAGCCATGGCTTTCAATTCAGAGCCAGTTTGCAAAAAAACAATGCAATTCTACAGGCTAATTTTTCAATTTCACGGCACGAAAAATTAACCCATTTCGACCTCACAAACAGAGGATTTGAAACAGGAGAAAGCACAAGTTTCGTAACAGAAACCAACCCGCCTCTTTTAGGCACTCAACCGCAAATGGTTGATAAAGTGTTTGAAAATTATCTGGCGGTTTAAACCACAACTACACGATCGCTAGAAAAGACAACCCGCTCCCAGCGCACGTAAGCGCACTGTAGCCCTATGAGCATGGGTTTTGTAGTTGCAATTTTGAATCCCAGGGTTTGCCAGTGCCGTTGATCCATGAATAGCGATGCACGAGCGTTAGCAAACTTTCAGCAAGGACTCAAGCCGTCACCACGAGCCTCAACGGCAACCATACCCCAGCCTTTACGGATTTAAGTCGGGGTGCCTACCCGCTATCAAAATAAGCATCTAAGATCTTCCATCGTTCATCTCCTTTATCGGTACAATCGCCGTGCCCAGTGGCGATCAGGAGATGAATCCGGGACTCTAGACTAGAGTCATACTGGGCAGATTCATCATTACGCTCGCGTGAACGCGATACGCAGTCAAGATCGCCCCCAGACCACGCGCAGGGTGAGGGTCAGGGTCTTCGTCAGACATTTGGTCAAGCACAACGGTTTCTCGATTCGTTGCAAAAATGCAACTACTACCAGAAGCCTCCATTGATTCAATCTCCTAAAAATGAAAGAATAATGAATAAACAGTCAGTTGCGATGCTTTCACCGCCATTTGCAACTATAACGTTGACCATCTCCTATGTCAACCAATTCGATCCTGAAAAAACGAGGAAAAAAATAAAGTTGTGGGAATCGCTGTGCAATAACTTTGATCCTTACTGTTTCCTGCGATTCATGATAGAAAAAAGCTTAAAGTTACTGATTGAGTATACTAATCTTGCACTCTCTCACCATATCGACGGAACTGCCAACATCAGCGTTGAGTGTAGAAAGGGACGAGAGTATGTCACCTTTGCGGAATCCTCTCTAGATTTCATCTAGCAGTGCAGGTTGCTGTCCTGGCCTCCAAACCTTAGGGGATCTTTCACTGTTCATTATCCCCTGCTGCACCGTAGGGCCGGAAGTGAAGATAAGGATGAAGGATAGGAGGGAAGCTATAAAGACACAAAGAAAAACACAAAGGCCCAGAGTGTGGGTAGGTGAGAAGGAGGGTCGATGTTGTTATCTAAGTAGAGTGTGAACGTGATGCGAAATTGGGCCAGCTAAGCAATTCACCGTCATCCCTTCCCAGACTTTTGCCATGGACAACGATTGCAGAAAACGGTGACCATCCTAGCAGAGTACCTAGGGGAACGTGTGCCCTAGACGAGTGGGAGTACCTCAGAGAGCCGTAGTATCTACCAGTTTTGGGTGAATGAGCGGGGGCAACCAGAACCCATCTTGGTGAGTCATCGACCCAGGGTGGTTGTGCGAGCCAATCAACCAGCAGTTATCTTTGCCTTGAGTGGAAATGGTGGTTGGGGTATGGGCACTGTTGCAACCTAAATGGAAACGACTCCTAGAATTGAAGCGATTACAGTCAACTAGCAACGATCCAGGCGGCCGAGCAGTAATACGATGTCATCCAGTGCTCGTCGCAGCGTAGCCGTGGACTGTTCCGATTGGTTGACGACGATCGCAAACACCAGAGTTGGACGATTAGGGAGGGTCAGATAGCCTGCCAAGGCCACAACCCCGCTGAGGGTGCCAGTTTTACCTTGGAGGTTGCTGGCGACTACTGTGCCTTGGAACCGTCCTGCTAAGGTACCTGTTTGTCCTGCCATGGCTAGAGACTTGCGATAGATCATCGCCTGGGGAGACATCGCCATGCTCTGTAAGAGTTGCACTACGGCTTCTGGGCTGACCAGATTATGGCGCGATAGCCCAGAGCCATCGGCCAGCAAATAACCAGATGGATCTACGCCTAGTCTAGTCAAGGCAGTGCGGAGGCGATCGAGTCCTGCTTGGGTAGCGTCTCGATTAGGAGATTGGGTAGCCCCCAGTTGGCGCAATAGAGCTTCAGCATAGAGATTGTTGCTAAGTTGGTTGGTGGTGGTGATCAATTCAGCGATCGGCGGAGAGAAGGTGAACGCCAGCTCTGGATCACTAGGCTGGTTGGGAGAAGATAGCACACCAGCACGATCTACTCTGATGCCTACTGCCATTAGGGTTGCCCGCAGCCGCCGCAGGAAATAGGACGCAGGTTCCAGCACCGATACGGCTACGTCAGCCGGATCAGACCCAGCGAGCAATTGTCCCCGCAGGTACAGTCGGGGAACTCTAGGATCTTGCTCTAGATTGAGGATTTCTGGCTCCGGAGGGCTAACCGTCTTGGATTGGTTATCTACCTGCCAGCGCCTGCCCTCATCAGCATCTGTCCAAGCTACGGCCAACGGTTCACCCACTGAGGTTGGTTGCAGTTGTAACCCAACCACGTTTTCATTGAGGATGAGACTGTTGACCGGAGGGCCATAGCCCAACTGCACATCCTCCCAAGCCCAGGAAGGCACGATCGCCGACCCTCGCAGATAGGAATCATCTACCCACAGTTGAGAAACTCGCTGCACTCCCCGTCGCTTGAGTTGCTCAGCTAGCTGTTGGAGGTGACGATCGCTGAAGCTAGGGTCACCGCGTCCCACTACCTGCAACCGATAACCAGTTCCACTAGGGGCACCATAGACCGAGGTGCGAATGCGGTAGCCAGCCCCCAGTTGGTCGAGTGCCGCAGCGGTTGTAAACAACTTTGCCATCGATGCCGGGATAAAGAACCGACGAGCATCGCGACTATACAGCGTTTGTCGATCAGCCGCCGTAGGCGATAACGTTTGCACCAAGACTCCCCAGCGGGCACGGGCAAACTGGGGTTGGTCAATGATAGCGTTGATTCCCTGGTTGAGCTGACTGATACATAGCTGGGCAAGGGTAGGACTGGGGAATAGGCTGACGGTGAGCATCACGGTTGCGATCGTGATCAGGCGCTGCCGTTCCCTTGGAGTTAGTCTAGAAAACCCAACGTTGGCCACTGGTTTCCAGCAATACTGCACAAACTGTTGGAGCATAGCCGTGGCTAGTTCCGACATGGTTAACTCAATCTCCTAAACTACGCACAGCCAACACTAACATTGCTCAAGGTTATTCATCTAGGTTTCAAGAGTCTGGAGCCAGAGCCTGCTGCCCTAGATAGGTTGCATATACAGCCAAAACTGGCTGGTTAAGACAGATTGATCGCCATTGAGGCTCATAGTGCTAAATCCTTACTACCAACATCCTAACTGGACTATTAAGGCCCACGATGAGGTTTTGTTCCCTATAACCGATAGTGGTAGAACACTTGGCCAGCAGCCCGATGGAGGAGGGAGTGACGATAAACCAGCGCTTCTAGGTCATCGGCATAGCCACCGCCAATCACGCAAGCAACTGGATAACCCTGGGAAACACAGGTGCTAAGTACCTGCATCTCGCGACGAAATAGGCCGCTATCGGTCAGGGCCAGTTTCCCCAGGCGATCGCCCCGGTGCGGATCTACTCCTGCATCATATAACACCAAGTCTGGTCGCACCTGAGTCAGAACATCGGGCAAATAAGTTGCTAGGGTTTGCAAATAGTCATCATCTTCCATGCCAACGGGCAACGGCACATCTAAATCACTCTGTTGTTTATGGCTGGGAAAGTTGGCCTCACAGTGCATAGAAAAGGTAAACACCGTGGGGTCATCCTGAAAAATGACAGCAGTGCCATCCCCTTGGTGGACATCTAAATCTACGATCAAGACACGCTGCACTAGCCCTTCCTGTTGCAACACACGAGCAGCAATCGCTAAATCATTAAAGATGCAAAACCCAGATCCATAACTAGGGAAAGCGTGGTGAGTGCCTCCAGCGGTGTTGCAGGCTAACCCATGTTGCAAGGCCAAGCGGGCTGTTAATACCGAGCCACCGACGGCGATGCAGGTGCGATTTGCTAGGGCAGTGCTCCAGGGCAACCCAATGCGTCGCAGGGCAGATGGAGCCAACGTGCCTTCACAATACGATCGGGCATAGTCAGCCGTATGCACCAACTCTAACCATGCAGGCGGGGGCAATTCTGGTATGTGAAACTGATCCAGAGTGGCTACCCCACTCGTCAACAGCATTTCCCGCAGTAAACGAAATTTCTCCATAGGAAACCGATGGCCTGGTGGTAGTGGCGCAACATAGTCAGGATGATAGACTAGGGGCAAATCCATAGAGTGACTCAGTAACAACGTAGCCGCTACTGTACTTTAATGTTTCACACTTAATTTCACCAGGAGACCACCCATGCAAGTCAAAACAGTTTGGCAACACGGTAGTTCCAACCCGGATAACGCTGCTAATTTTGCAAAAATCAGTGCGTGGTGGTCAGGGCTACATGGCAAAGAAGTGACTTGGCGACAGCGGATTGTGCCCCAGCTTTCACCACCAGAACAAGCTGCTTGGGAGCCGCCTCAGCGTTTTGACGAAGTATTTGTAATCAGTAATCCGCAAGTTCGCGGCATCACCCTATTCTGGTCTACCCCAGATAAGCCTGAGGAAAAAAGCACAACCCCCAGCAAGCTAGAACTACACGGTGACAGTCGCTTATACATCTATCTGCAATCCCAAAAGGATGTTGTGATTCAGGTAGCCATCCCTGAAGTAAAGTATGATGTCATCTCACTAACTAATCCGGCTGTGCAGTGTATTCCAGCCGGTGCTGGGTGCATTTTGGTGTTTAAAGATAATACTAGTCTGGTTGAAACGCGGATTGCGCTGACCGCTGACGCACTAGCACTGCTGAAGCAACAACTTCCGTAACATCTCCTGTAACATTTGTGAATTTCGCGGTTACACTGAGAAGTTATTGCGTTAGTGAGTTGTCCAGCTATCCTGGAGGCAACCAGTTTTTACAAGCTCATGAAAGACGAAGCATTTGGCATTGTTCCTGTTCACCGACATCCAGAGGGCGATCGGTTTCTGCTCATTCAGCACAACGCTGGACACTGGGGATTCCCCAAGGGACATGCCGAGGCGGGGGAGTCGCCGCTGCAAGCCGCTTGCCGCGAGTTTACGGAAGAAACGGGCATTCAAATGTTTACGGTCATTGACGATGTGTCCTTTACAGAACATTATGTCTTTCAAAAGGATGGTCAAAAAATCGCCAAGACAGTTATCTATTTCCCAGCATGGGTGCAAACGACGGAGGTGCATCACCAGGAAGCAGAAATTAAAAACTATGCCTGGGCCAGTTTTGACCAAGCAATGGCGCTGATTACGTTTCCGGCAGCGAGACAGGTTTTGCATGAAGCCCAGACATACTTGCAGACCAAGCAAGGCAACATAGATAAGCGGAAGCAGCATTAGGTTTCATCGGGAACAGTATCAAGTTTCAGTAATTGTGGACAAGTAGTTGTGGAGTAAGGTATGGGACAATTTCATGGGTATGGGTTGCACTGGCTGATCAGTACTGGCGAATCTCTTGACGATCGCTACCATTCCTTTGAATTACCCGGCGCTAAGCCCCATTACAGTCCCGATCGTCCCGGTCAGCTAGAACACATTGCCCTGGATTTGATCCTAGATATTCCTAACCAGTCCTATCAAGGAACCTGCACCATCCGCCTCAACCCAGTGCGCTCTGGCATTACTAGCCTTAACTTAGATGCTGTACAGCAGACTATCTACAGCGTCACTCTGGGCGATCGCCTCCAACCCTTTGACTACGACGGAGAACATTTGCACATTCAGCTTACCGAACCAACAACGGCTGGAAACCCCATCACCCTGACGATCGCCTACCGTGTGGATCAGCCCCAGCGTGGTCTTTACTTTGTAGCTCCCAATCAGCACTATCCCCATAAATCCGTACAAGTGTGGACTCAGGGGGAAGATGAAGATTCGCGCTTTTGGTTCCCTTGCTTCGACTATCCAGGGCAATTGGCCACCTCAGAGATTCGAGTAGCAGTGCCCAAGACGATGATGGCCATCTCTAACGGAGAGTTGGTCAGCACTGAAGAACAGGGCGACACCAAGATTTATCACTGGGTGCAACAGCAAGTTCACCCCTCTTACCTAATGACCTTAGCCGTCGGAGACTTTGCAGAACTGCGTGACGAGTGGCGGGGTAAGCCAGTGACCTACTATGTGGTCAAGGGACGGGAAGCCGATGCCCGTCGTAGTATGGGCAAAACTCCACGCATGATGGAATTTTTTAGCCAGACCTTTGGCTATCCCTATGCCTATCCCAAGTATGCCCAGGTCTGTGTAGAAGACTTTATCTTTGGTGGCATGGAAAACACATCCACTACGTTGCTGACCGATCGCTGTTTGTTGGATGAACGCGCCAGCCTAGATGACCAGCGCACTGAGAGTCTGGTGGCCCACGAGCTAGCGCACCAATGGTTCGGAGATTTGGTGGTGATTAAGCATTGGTCCCATGCCTGGTTAAAGGAGGGCATGGCTTCCTATGCTGAGGTGCTGTGGACAGCCCACGAATATGGGGCAGATGAAGCTGCCTATTACCTACTGCAAGAGGCTCAGAACTATCTGGCAGAAGACCGAGACCGCTATCGCCGCCCGATCGTGACCCATGTGTATCGAGAGGCGATCGAACTCTACGATCGCCATCTATACGAAAAGGGAGCCTGCGTTTACCACATGATTCGGCGAGAGTTAGGAGACGATCTGTTCTGGCAAGCCATCCGCACGTTTGTCAACGACAATGCCCATAAAACAGTAGAAACCGTAGACCTGCTGCGCGCCATCGAAAAGGCCACTGGACGCAATCTACTCTTTCTGTTTGATCAGTACGTGTTCCGAGGTGGTCACCCCGACTATAAGGTGGCCTACAGTTGGGATGCTGACAACAAACTGGCAAAGCTGACCATCACCCAAACCCAAGCCAAGGAGAATGACTCAAAAGACCTGTTTGATCTCAAGATTCCCATCGCTATTGGCTATCTTCAGCCAGCCCCTGACCCAACGTCAACCACCCAAGCTCAGCCTCCTACTCTCCAGTCCTT
>JANWZG010000157.1 GCA_025054735.1 Cyanobacteriota bacterium
TCACAGGAATTGGGTCTTGAGAGAATCGCAGAGGTTGGGCATCCGATGAGGAAGCACTAGAGCCAGTTAGCCCCGTTTGGGCAAGTTGAAGGTGTCTCCACCTATGATTTGGCGAAACTGTGTCTACTGATGTACTCATGGCTGGTTGCATGACGGTGATTGTCACGGGGGCTAATTGAGGTTGTTGCTGATCCACCGCAGGCTCCAATGGATTCACCGCCTCAAGGGAAGCAGCATCCAATTGAGAGAGCAACTGGGAATCTGGTTTCGCGATCGGCTCAGCCCCAGCTACCGGTACCACTGAACCCGTTGCACCGCCCAAGGCTAGTGCCATACTCACACCACAGACAATCCAATAACGAGACGTTCCCATAGGTTCTAACCTAGATAGCACTCAAAAAACTCACACCAGCGTTGGGCATATTGCCATACATAGAATACCTGCTTACTCTACCAACCTGTAAGTAATCTGTGTCTATCCCCCAATAGAAGGAATTCATTTGCAACCCAACACCTGAGGAAACTTTTCTAGGGAAACCTTCGTATCTCATCAAGAATTCATCTCAACTTTCGAGCCTAGGTACATGCCTCTGACTCCGTTGGCGGTATCAAGCTTGGCAAGATACCTAATCTCATAAACGCTGCCACCCGATTTAACAACTATTCCTAATGGATCAATGACCAGAGCTATGGTCACTCGCAAAAATTTACGCCATGCTAAAGACGATTGTCGTGCACTCACACTTATGACTGTTTCAGAAATTACTCATCAGTCGTCTAGAACGGCCTCTGTGCCCTCAGTCCGCCCCCATGTTGCCACGCTGGTAATGCTGGGTGTGATTGTTGTGTCAGCCGCGATCGTCGCTGCTTGGTTTGCAGGTGAGGGAACCATTCGCATGATTTTCCAGCAATTGTCGATATGGCAACAAAATCCCCCTAGCTGGTTAGTAGTGCCTATGGCTACCACATGGCAACTCCTAGCTCCAACTATTGGGTTGTGGGTAGTTGCCATCATCGTTATGAAACTATCGCCTCAGCCTCAAGACTGGTCGCGGACTCTCATTGTGAGTATTATCCTAATCCTAGCTGTGCGCTATGTCATCTGGCGTTCGCTGGCTACCCTCAACACTACAACCCCCCTCGACGGCACCTTTAGTTTGCTGCTGTTTGCATTAGAGATGCTGGTACTCTCAACCAGCATTTTGCAACTGGTTCTAATGTTGCGAGTACAGCATCGCCGTCACGCCGCAGATGTCCTCTCTCAGGTGATTGTGTCTGAAACCTTCACACCGTCAGTCGATGTCTTGATTCCATCCTATGACGAGCCAGCGTTTATTCTCCGGCGCACCATTATTGGCTGTCAGGCTATGGATTACGCCTACAAAACGATTTATCTGCTCGATGACACGCGCCGCCCTGAAATTGAACGCCTAGCTAGGGAACTAGGATGTGAGTATATAACTCGTCCTGATAACCGCCATGCCAAGGCTGGCAACCTTAACCATGCGCTGCCCCATATCACTGGTGATCTAGTTGTAGTATTTGATGCTGACTTTGTCCCTACTCGTAATTTCCTAACTCGAACTGTGGGCTTTTTTCAGGATCCAGAAGTGGGGTTGGTGCAAACCCCTCAGAGTTTTTACAATGCGGATCCGATCGCCCGCAACTTGGGGCTAGAAAATATTCTTACCCCAGAAGAGGAAGTATTCTATCGCCAAATCCAGCCGATCCGAGACGCAGCAGGTAGCGTCATCTGTGCTGGCACGTCATTTGTTGTTCGTCGTCAAGCTCTAGATGCAGTGGGTGGTTTTGTTACCGACTCGTTGAGTGAAGATTATTTTACTGGCATCCGCATCTCTGCCCTGGGTTATCGCTTAGTTTACCTAGACGAAAAGCTTAGTGCTGGTCTTGCAGCAGAAAACATCGCTGCCCATGCTACTCAACGCCTGCGATGGGCACGGGGTACCCTACAAGCCTTTTTCATTGACTCCAATCCCCTCACTATTCGAGGACTGACCTTGCGCCAGCGCCTAGCTCACCTAGAAGGGCTGTTGCACTGGTTCACAAGTATTTCACGGGTAGGGTTCTTGCTGTTTCCCCTAGCCTATTCGTTTTTAGGTGTGGTTCCCGTTCAGGCTACCCTCTCGGAGTTAATTTACTATTTCCTGCCATACTATGTGATGCAGCTTACAGTGTTTGCTTGGCTGAACTATGGCAGTCGATCGGCACTGTTATCTGATATCTATGCATTGGTGCTGTGTTTTCCCTTAGCACTAACTGTCTTTCAGGTGATGCTCCGTCCCTTTTCTAAGGGATTCAAAGTCACCCCCAAGGGCACCTCTAGCGATCGGTTCACCTTTAATTGGGACTTGGCAATGCCCTTAATTATCATGTTTATCCTGTCAGCAGTCAGTCTCTGGCGCAATTTGGGAATTTGCATTGTGGACTGGCAGATGGGAGATTATACGGGTCATATTAAAGGTCTAGGTCTAGGGTGGCTGTGGAGTGCCTATAACGTAATGTTATTGGGGATTTCATTATTAATCTTGCTAGATTCCCCCAAACCCAGCGTCAATGAGTGGTTTGGCCTGCAACGGGTTGTTAGATGCGACATATTGAATGTTAATCCCCAGAGTAAGGGCTTGGCTGGCCAATCATCGGCCACTGATTGTCATCAACCCGGATCTTGGTCAACCATATCTACCGTTTGGGGAATGACCACCATGCTCTCGGAAGCCGGAGCAGAAATCATGGTGACCCAGCGCTTGCCCAAATTAGAAGAGCATCAAACAGTTGCGGTGGCCTTGACTATCCTGGAAGAAAATTTGACCCTGCCGGGATTGATTACCTGCACGAGTTGGCAAAATGGTTTTCCAGTGGCTCGCATCTGGTTTGAGCCACTTACCCTAGCACAACAACGTCAACTTATTACGTTGCTGTTTTGCCGTCCAGGGCAATGGCTGAGCAACAAGACACCAGGAGAGTTTCAGTCGCTGCTGTTGCTGTTTCGGATGTTGTTCAAACCTAAGGTTGTGTTTGAGCGTCGTCCTAGTATCCGAGCGATCGCTATTGCCAACGTATAGAAATTGCACGTTTTCACATATTCAGGTTTACAGACCCAGGGCGGCTAGCCCAGTCAGCAGCGATCGTTCTAAGGCCGTAGTCATGGCGATCGCAGTTTGCTTATCCGTTGCCTGCCGATAATGACAGCTAACAATGGGCGGACACAGATTGAGATCCACGCGGGCACGAACGCGATCAACGGGTCGATACCGAAGGGCCACTGGCACGATTGGGATTGATTGACCGTCTTTTTCGGCCTGCAACACAAGTCGTGCTAGCCCTGGTTTTAGCGATCGCAGCGGCTGATTGGTGACAATTCCACCTTCTGGAAAAATGACTAGTTTTTTGCCCTGTTGCAACAAGGTCACCACTGTCCGCAAACTTGATGGCTTAGGTTGATCAACATCCACAGGAAACGCTCCTAGGCGGCTAATAAACCATCCCTGTACCCCTTCAAACTGGTTAGCATTCGTCAAAAAATAGTAGGGTGTTGTGCTTAGCAGCGGAACAATCACAGGATCCCAACGGCTATAGTGCTTTACAGCTAGAATCAGTGGCCCCTGAGTCGGTAGGTGGTGGTAGTTGTGAATTACAATTTGGCTGAAGTAAAGACTGAGAAACAGTCGGTGCACAGGCAACAGGAAGCAGTATAGCCAGGGGTTAATCTGTACGTCGATAGTCATAATTCTGCTGCTCTATCACTGTAATACCACTTCTCCATGCCACGGCTACAGATAGCTTGTAGTAAGGACTTAAGTCCTGACCTGCTGCTCTATCACTGTAATACCACTTCTCCATGCCACGGCCACGGATAGCTTGTAGTAAGGACTTAAGTCCTTACTACGAACTTATGGGTTATGTTGCCCGCTTTTGGAGAATTGGGATGACTCACTGTCGTCAGCATCATGATTGTCATGATTTTGCTGCCTGATCACCATAATTCACTATCGCCATAATATAGTGTGTATACTGGGTGAGCTAGGAAACAGGTAACGGCAGGCAGCACAACCCACAGGCGACACCATAACACCAAATGAGAATTGATTATCAACAGCCCGCTTGGGGTGGATGGGTAGATAACGTTCTAAAACTTGTGAACTTGCGAGCAGAGGAAAGTGAGCGTACTGTCCTCATGTTTGCGTTCTACACAGCAACATCCGTTGGCTTGTCTTGGCTAGAGGCCAGTACTGTTGCCTTGTTCTTGGGCGAGTATGGGGCAAAAAGTTTGCCTATTATCTACATTGCTAGCGCAGCGATCGGCATTGTCTTGAGCTTTCTGTACTCATGGATGCAGCAGGTATTGCCTCTGCGGCGCGTAATTGTGCTGGTTGTGTTGCTGTTGGCTGTGCCTTTGCTGATTTTTCGGCTAGGTCTGACGGCCACCACTGCCACAGTTGCGGGGTTGTCAGTTCTGAGTGTTACAGTTCTAGCCATGCGTTTGTGGCTAGAGGCAATCTACGTGCTTAATGACCTCAACACCACTATTACAGCCAACCAACTGTTCAATATTCGTGAAATCAAGCGTACCTTTCCGTTGATCAATAGCGGCATCCTTGTAGCTGATGTTATAGGGGGCTTCTCTCTGCCATTGTTGGTGCGGTTGTTCAGGTTACCTAACGTCATTCTGGTGTCTGCTCTGATGGTCGCGATCGGCGCAGGGATTCTCTACTACCTGACGGAAGCTTACCGACAATTCTTTCCTGACTCACGCATACGCCGTACCACCGAAGAGCAGATGGAATTCGCCACATCTCGCTTACAGCAACCTCTTCAGCGCTACATAGCCCTGTTATTTGCTTTCTTCGTGCTAGCGCAAATTCTGTATCTGTTGGTGGATTTTCAGTTTCTAACCCAGTTAGAGCTACGGAATGCCCAAAGCCAAAGTCCAGTCGAGCAAATTGCGATTGGTGTAACTCTAGGATTCCTAGGTGCTGGTGATCCTAAGTCTGCATCAGATGAAATTGCCAGTTTCTTGGGGCTGTTTCAAGGGTTCTTAGGCATTGTGGAAATTTCAACACAGTGGTTTGCATCCAGTCGCTTAATTGAGCGCCTCGGGGTGTTTTTTGTCACCTTGTGTTTGCCCGTAATTGCGATCGTTCTGGGTCTGCCTCTGAGTATTGGTCTATTGCCCATGTTTGGTGGCTTTGTCGTCTTAAAGTTCTTAGACGAGTGGATTCGCTACACGCTGCTCAACAGCAGTAGTCCTGTGTTATTCCAACCACTGCCTGACCATATTCGTAGCGATGTGCAGTCGGTGGTTCGGGGTAATGCTGAGCCTATTTCCACAGGCATAGCTGGGCTGGTCTTCTTAGCCATACTCTGGTTTGCCCAAGATACTATGTGGCAAAGCAAGATTTTCATCGGCCTGATTTTGCTAGTGGCTGCCGTGTGGATTGCTGTTATCTGGGTGCTGCGATCGCGCTACGTCAGCTTGCTGGTAATTGGGGCAGAGCGAGGAGAGCTGAGTTTGTCTGCGGTGGATCTACCTGAACTCAAGCGGCGAGCTATGGAAACTTTGAATCGCCCTGACGCAGAAGAAGACAAGCGATCGTGTATCGAGCTGCTAAGTCATATTGACCCCAAAAATGCTGGCGACGTTCTAGCGCCGGTATTGCCTCTATTACCAGCCGATCTTCAATGTCAAAGCCTAGAGGTGATGATGCAGCACCCTAATGTGGCCTATCTCAACCAAGTGAGGGAACTCATCAAACAGCCCCTAGCACCAGAGGTACTGGCGATGGCGCTGCGATACATCTGGCTAACGGAAGCAGAACCTAATATTCAACAACTCCGACCCTACTTGCGCCCAGAAGTGGATCCAGTTGTGCGCGGAACAGCTGCTTCCCTCATGCTGCGCCTAGGAGATCCACAAAATCGTGCCCAAGCCACGAACACTCTGCGCCAGATGCTAACCCATCGCCGCGAACGAGAGCGAGTTATGGGCTGCCGTGCTCTAGGGGAAGCTGAGTACATGCAGGCCCTACGCCTGTACATTCCTAGCCTTTTGCAAGATGAATCATTGCGGGTGCGGTGTGCATTACTGGAGGCAATCGCTGCTACTCGCTTAGAGGAATACTATCCCTCTCTCTTAAAGGGGTTAACCTATAAATCTACGCGAGAGGCGGCAATGCGCTCCCTGGTTCGACTAGAGAATGAGGCACTGACCCACGCCCGGCTAGTAGACTGGGCAGAAGACATTAACAAGCCTGAATCCGTCCGGCTCCATGCCTGGAGTGTAATTGGCCAAATTGGCACGATCGAAGCTCGAAATATTCTGGTTTCCCATCTCATGACAACTTGGGGCAAAACCCGCCGCAACATCGCTGACATTCTGCTCAAAATCCCCCATGAAATGGGCATTAATGCTGTGCTTGATCGCATGGGACGCAGCGGTGTAGAGCTACTGATCGAGCAAGAGTTATTGTTTGTAGCTCAATTGCAAGCTGCCTTGGTAGACTTAGGTTCAGAGCAGGTTTGGGGACGAGAAGCCGACTTGTTGCGACGGGCACTCCAAGACGCGATGTCTGACGCTATTGAGCGCATCTTTCCATTGCTTAAATTCCTCTACCGAGCTGACACCATCCAAGCCGCAGCCTATAACCTGCAATCTGAGTCTCGAACCAACGTTGCACTGGGACTAGAAATTTTGGACAATACGATCGATATTTCTCGCAAGTGGGTATTGCTGAGCATTCTGGATCGCCATTCAGATCAAGAAAAGCTGCAAATTCTAGAGCAAATGGTTCCCTACCAACAGATGGCTCCTAGCGATCGCCTACGGTACCTGTTAGATTTGCGTCACTTTTTACCCGATTGGCCCCTGGCCTGTTGCTATCATTTGGCTCGCTATGCCCGCTGGAGTGTAACACCAGAGCAGGTTATTGCTTGTATTCGCCATCCCACTGGTTTTGTGCGAGAAGCGGTGTTGTTTTATCTCATGGTGGCATCACCACGCGCTCTGCGAGAATTATTGCCAAAGCTTAAAGATGACCCAGATCGGCTAGTGGCTAATCAGGCGCAATGTATGATGAAGGAGATTGGCAGGGCGAATGGAGTCGCTACGCCAACTATCGATAGCACGTGGCACGTAGCAATGGAGAATAGTTAGGGGCACGTATGCTAAGCAGCTTCGATCGCCTGTTATTCGTGCGAGGGGTTCCTATCTTTAAGGAGTTGCGAGATGACTTCTTGGTCAGGCTTGCCTCCGTTATGGAAGAATTGTCCTTTCCAACTCGTCACACCATCTTTACTGAGGGTCAAGAGGGACGATCGCTCTACATTATTGTCTCTGGCAAAGTTAGGGTGCACCTTGCTAACCGTGACATTACTCAACTGGAAAAAGGAGCCTGCTTTGGTGAAATGTCACTGTTTGACTCAGAACCACGGTCTGCCTCAATCACCACAATCACCAACTGCGAATGCCTTGTCCTGACTCAAAAACAGCTCTACGAGGCGATCGATGAGACCCCTGGTATTGCTGTCAACATCATTAAATTGCTCTCACGTCGAATTCGTGAACTTAACCAAAAACTCAACGCCCAGCGCCAAGATACAACCCCGATTGCGCCAGTCTATAGCCAACTCATAGACGATCGCTAGACCTAGCCTATCCCTAGGTAGCCCGATAAACTTGTTACAGTTCACCTAGAATGTCATCCATGTCTCAAGCCGTCAGTGATAAACGATCGTTAGATATGCTGATCCCCCAGGAAAAGCCAAAGCGCAGCATCTCTTGGCAGGCTATCTTTACAATTCTGATGTTTGGATACATGTATTTGCCCATTGCTGTATTAACCATATACAGCTTTAACGAGTCTCCCTACAGTGCTCGGTGGCAAGGTTTCACCCTGAAATGGTATGTCAAGTTTTTCAACGATGGCCGCATTCTCTCAGCCCTGAAAACTAGCTTGATTGTGGCCCTAGGGGCTGTGGTGATTTCCGCTGTCATCGGCACCATGATGGCTGTTGGTCTATCACGCTATCAATTTCCTGGTAAGACTTTATACAAAGGTGTTGCCTACTTGCCCGTGATTATTCCTGATATTGCGCTGGCAGTCTCAACCCTGGTCTTTCTGGCAGCATTGGCAATTCCCCTCAGCTTGTGGACAATT
>JANWZG010000158.1 GCA_025054735.1 Cyanobacteriota bacterium
CACTAAATTTGAATAAATCCCAGTTGCCAACTTTCTCGATTCGGATCTCATAAATCAAAGAAGATGATTTATTAAGGGTTGTAACCATTTAGACCTCATTGAATTAAATTTTTGCAAACCAAGCTGTATCAACTTCTACTGACTCAATCATTGTGATCTTGACACCAAGTCCCAGTTCTTTCAAGCGTTGGACTAGCTGCTCACCATCGATCAAGTCGATCGGGGGTGCGCCATCTCTGGTTGCCTCCTTAATTGCATCTCTGGTAAAGGTACCAGTTGTGATCAATAACCCCTTGTCAGTGCGCCCTTGCATGGCTCCCCGAAAATCTCGAATTTGCCCCGCCGTTACTGCTCCTTGGTAACGCTTACATTGAAAAAGCACATGGAAGCTCAAGAAGCCGTTGATGCGAGCAATGCCGACTCCATCAATGCCACCATCGCCAGACTTCCCAGTAACTTGAACTTGGATAAAACCCGATTCACGCAGTAGGCGTTGTGCCAAACGCTCAAATGCAGATGGTTCAAGCTCTAGCAGCATTTTATGTAACTGCTGATGCCATGTGAGTTCTTCTAGGGTTTCGATTGATTCAACAGTCTCGGTGGTTGGATCTGAAGGAATAACCTTGCTCTTTTCTGCATCTCGAACAGTTTTGACAATTTCTTTGGGATCTAAGTCATCAATATTGGTAGTGGTTGACAATAATGACCATACTCCCCGAGCCGAATTCTGCAAAAGCCCATATTTCTTCAAATAGGTACGGCTCCAGGCAAGACGATACTCAACTTCACTTTGTGAGCTACTTCCATGTGGGATTTCAAGCACTTCATCTGGCAACTTGAGGATTTGTGCCACTTGGTCATAAATCTCCTCAGTTGTGCCAGACCCACCCAGAATTTGTAGAGCCTGAATTGTGGGTATAAGCATTGCATCAAATGTTGGCACTGAAGAGGCAGATCGCTTCATACAAACAAGTTGATTTACAAAAGGGCTACTTTGTCAAATATAAACCGCTACCTAAGGTGTGTAACCCTGCGATCTCTCAGGCTGTGTATCTTACAAGCAATCTGGATGTACAGCTCTAACCCAAAAACGAAGCCAGCTAACGGTGAAGTGCAGCGGCGGCAGATAACCTTGAACTCAGCACCAGCAGCTTTCGTCCGTCCGCTGCCACGCAGTGTTAGGTGGCTGGCAAAAACATCAACCTACCCCGAAAGAGCTTTAGGGCTGACTGCAAACTCTAGCTGTGAACGATAGAAGCAAACATCAAACTCCATAAAGAAGTTCACCTGACCCAAGATAAGCGGTACATTGATAGCTTGTGTCCAGGCAAATACCAGTTGCACAGGCTCAAATTGACCAACGACCGCTTGAGCAAGTACGACACGCGCCTCATACTGAGCCAGATTTCCTGTCAAACTCAGTGCTGTTGTTTGCCGTTCCCAGTCATATCCAAGCTCAGCTCCTATTGAGTACGGCAGCACATTGACACTCGCGCCAGTATCTAGAAGAGCGGATGCTGGAACAGAAACTTGTTGGTGAAGCAGGGTGAACGATAAGTAGGGGCGAAAACTGGCTTCACCTAAAGTTGGATCACCGGAAAGAAATGGATACCGCTCAGCATTACGCATGGTCTTGAGTTTTGGCGGTTTGTAGTACCTTTAACATCGTATCTGCTGCTTCATGGGCATCATAAGGCGACCATATGGGGTAAGCCTGGTTAGGTTTAATCAGATCTGCTTCCTGTTGGGCTAGTTCTGAAATTAGAAGTTGCATGATATAGAATTTGTCTGAGCGGCTCAGCCCCTTCAATGTTGAGATTAATTCTAAGGAAACCATTTTACACTCCAGCTAAAGTGTGTTTATAAAGTTGACAAGTTCATTCAACGTTTCACGGTTTTCAAGATGGTTTGAAAACGAGAGTCATTACTGATTCTGTCTAGCTTTTCAGTCGGAAAATCTCTAATAAATTCTAAAGCTAGTTTCACGTTGGGGTGAGTAGCTTGGTCAACTAATCTACTTGCAAGTTTCTGGTAACGGTTTTGGCAGGAAGTAAATTGAAGACGCGAGATAATCTCTGAATCACAAGTCAGCCTAATAAACTGAGATATTTGATTGTCTTGCCAACGATTAATCAAATTACTGTAAATTGGCTCGGCACCAGATGAAACTCCATAACCATTACCTATATGACACATGGTTAAGACCTTGACATACCTCCCTGACACACTATCTGGAATAGTGCCACTCACAGGAACAAAAGATTGAAGTAATCTTGCGGGAGATGGTTCGTTATAGAAATTATTCCAACCGTTGTGGGCAGCTAATAAAGCATCTAAGGCAGAAGTTATCTCAATGGCAATAGTATTGGCTGGTAGATAAGCCAATCCATTTACAATTGTGAGAAAATCACGGGCTAGATTTGCTCTGGAAACCTCCCCGTTGGCTGAAAACGACCCGTGCTTTAAGCCAATGTCATATCTTGCGTCCTCCGAACAAACTTCCCAGATTTCAGGTGCAAGAAATCGAACGTTATTTCGGACGTTTGCATCTAATCTAGGATCGGTGTACATTCCGAACGCGGTTCTCAAGAGAGAATGAGCTAGATCTTCAGGCAAACGTACAATCGCTTCTGAGATAGGAGGTACATCAGTTGCGGAAAGAATTTCCTCTCGAACACTTCGCAAAAGCCGCTTAACTTCTATAGCTGCACCTTCAGGGTCCTTTCCAAGAACCTCTTTTATGCAAGTTTCTAGCCATGATGCCAATTGTAAGCCCGTCAATTCATTATGATTTGGATGAGCAGCACTGGCATGATTCCGCATATCGCGGATGTAATCCAAATGTCGGTATCCAATATCGCTAATGATTCCTGTTTCGCGACAACCTCTGACGAGTACCCAATCGTCTAGCTTTTCTAGATCACTTTCATCCCTAAATTTAGAACGCTGATTCGCGTCTGTGATTGCAGTGTCATAAAAATAATCTAAATCAAACTGAACAACTTTTAAGCGGAGATTGCGAATTGTCTCGTCCCAAAGGTAATTCAGAGCAGCATCAAAAAGTCCTACAACGCAAGCTGCTGAAAACTTAGAGATGTACATTGCACTACTACGCTGTCCTTCTGTAAGGGCAGGCATAATGTAAGGCATATTATTAATAACTTTTCGACGCTCATCAAGCCCAACCAAAACCGAATCTGTCGGTAAACCCAGATAACCAAGATATGTAGATAGGCTTGCGGATAGTGAATCTAGCGTTGTAGCAAGTTTTACGGAAGAGGCTTGTAGTTGGATCTCTGAGGTCATAAATCGTTATATAAGGGAGCAAAACTACCAAAGGCAAATTTTCTCAATCCTAGCAAATCAGAATCTTGATCTGCTGCACCCTTCGCAGTTGCTAAACCCCGTACCGCCTTATTTCTTTCACCAGTAACTTTGAAGTACCGTCACTACCGAGGACTTAAGCCACCTAACGTTCCTGGTCAGCGGCGGTAGATCACTTTTGCATCACAACTGAGTTCTCTCAAGCGTCCGCTGCACCAGGGTTGTTAGATGTCGGTTGCAACCAGAACACCTGAGCTTATGACAACCACCCTGCTTCACGTAGTCGTGTCCATGCTAAGTGGATATGACGAGGTTCAAACATACGTTTGCGTATATTCCAATCATGGATCTTGGTGACAGCTTCCTCTGGTGTTGTAGCGTCTTCGCGAGTAGCAACCCAATGCACAGTAGATAGCAACTCCATACCAAAAGTCGTCTCAAATCCTTTGATAAGATCCGCAACACGGGCAAACCTTTCCTGTGTCGCTTCATGCTCTGTTAGAAATGTTTCGGCTTGTTCAGAGGCATAGAGCTTCAACTCTAACGGTTTATCTGGTCGATCTTCAGCATCGCCATAGCCACTGATAAAATGTCCTTCAATATGACTGAGGACATGACGTAGATTTTCAGCGTAAGGTCCATAGGGAGCCTTCTGATAATTCAGGCGCAGAGGTTCACCAGCTTCTTGCATAAAGTACATTAGCTTATGTACTTCCAGAAGAGTCACAGTAGGATCCATAACGGCTGCTAAGTAGCGGCGCATTAGTCCTAGCAACGCCGCTCGTCCAACAGTCATGTTTGGCACTTTGTTCTCTCTGACCATTGCGGCAGCTTGGGGTGCCCCGACAGGCTCAAACAAAAGGACGGCTACTTCTGGTATGGACTGGAAAGCTTCGGTAATTAATGGTCGCACTTCCTCCCAGTTCAAACCACCTAATCCACAACCTAACGGAGGAATTGCAACCGAACGAATCTGCTGCTGCTGTATAACGCTTATCAGGTCTGCAAGCCCCGATTTAATGTCTTCGATGCGGCTTTTGCCTTTCCAATGGCGCTTAGTGGGAAAGTTAATTATGAAGCGGGGATTATACAGGCGATTCAGGTCATATATAAACATCTTGCCAAGTTGCACCTGATGAGCCTTGCAAGCAGCTTCATAAGCTTTGAAGTTTTCTGGAAAGGCTTTCCGAAATTGCAGTGCAATACCACGTCCCATGATACCAACACAATTCACGGTGTTAACCAATGCCTCAACATCGGCTTTGAGAATATCACCTTGAGTTAGCTCAATCATGGGTTCAGTATCTCCGATCAAAAATACCAGCTTGGCTCTATGACTACAACGGGTTGATGCCCGACATTTGCCAGAGCCGTCTGAACCTTTGTTGCCATAGTACTATTGATTGTCCCAATTTTCTCGATTAGTGTCCACGGAAAGACATCAAACATCAAAAACTCCGCTTGTTTACCTTCCTTGACTTTGGCATCACGGAAATCTGTAGACGCAACGGCAGCCCAGTCAATCTCACTGAGTTTGGAGGGATGGTTATAAAAGGTAGTTAAGCGAGAACCTGCATTCCCATTGCTGAAAGCCCAACGTACATTGTTTGAATTTGCCCAGTTGATTACTGTATGGAAGTCTGCTTGGAGGTGGACAATAGGTTGCTGACCACCCTTGTAGCTTACATCTGGATGATTTCCCATGTGCAGAATGTAGAGCATGATGGAACGTGGGCAGAAATAGAAAGGCACATACTGCCCAACCGTTGTTCCGGAATGACATGAAACCTCTATCTCGTCGAGTCGGCGCTGCTTAATAGTAGACATCCCCACCAAAGAGCAGGACAGTCCACTTGCAATGCGGTTTGCGTCCGAAACCAGCCCCATACTTGCTGCAATGCTCGGCAGGTTGTCGATATGCGTAATGTGATAAATTTTGGGACTGGGGGGAACCGAGGCCATACCGCATTATTCTTTTAGATATTTTTCGAGTATGGCATTGCTTCACTCACTCAAAGCATTTAGGCGCAAATCTTTTTCGCAATATGTCACCAGATAGTGTGCTATGACATCTAACGGCTCTGGTCAGCGGTTGCAAACGAGCTAGAACGCAGCTACCATCGCCCTTCAATCCGCTGCACTAGGGTTGTTAGCTGGATTAACCGGGCTTGGTGGATAAATTGTCACTCGTATGGAGGCTTCAAGCAATGCAACCCTTTCAATAGTTTCCACACGAATCTCCGATGAGTAGCTACTTGGCTCTGAACCACCCTCGTATCCAATATCAAACACTTTTGTGAACGCACTTTCCCAGAGTTTCTTCGCCTCATGATCAAAGGACTCAATTAATCTGCAAAAACTATAGATTACTGAATCTGGGTCTGTTCCTGGAGCGCCACTTAGCTCAAAGGTTGCTAGATAATGCCCTTGAGCTTCTCCACAGTAAAGGTTGTAAACATCATCTCCAAAGTCTTCAACAATCGGCTGAAGGTTGTGATGACTTTCGATTTCAAGATCAACATTCAAGAAATGAGTTCTCATAGAGGCGTTGCGTATAGGCGCTTTCACACTTACTAACAAAACTGAAATCAATGTCTCAACCGATCGCCTTCTGGGCTTTTCGGTTTAACAGACGACCTCGAAGAACGAGTGCAAGGATTCGATGCGGAGCCAGCTAACGACCAAGCTCACTGGACGCAGATAAGCTTTGCCGCCCAGCCAAGCAGCTTGCAGCGTTCCGGTGCAGCGACTTATTATGTTGCGTCGCCACGACTGACCACAAAAAAATGACACATGTCATATCAAACTTAGAGTTTAGCAGATCTTTTGTACTAAAATAGTATTTTACGACCAGTCCTGAAAAGTATATACTACCCAAATGTCAAGCAGCAACACTGGTATTGAATGGACTGACAAGACTTGGAACCCTACTACTGGTTGTAATAAGGTGAGTCCAGGTTGTCGTTATTGCTATGCCGAAGCATTAACAGAGAGATTTCCTCAGAATTTCCCGCACGGCTTTAAGTTGACACTTCACCCAGAGCGACTGGAGCAGCCAAAGAAGTGGCGAACACCGAGTCGAATCTTTGTGAACTCCATGAGCGACCTTTTTCACAAAGATGTACCTTTTGCGTATCTACAGGAGATTTTTGCAGTCATGCGAGATACTCCTTGGCACACATACCAAATTCTGACTAAGCGGGATCAGAACTTAGCAGAGTTAGCACCTAAGCTCGAATGGTCTGAAAATATCTGGGTTGGCGTGTCTGTAGAGAATCAGCACTACACTCATAGAATTGATGCTTTGAGGCAAGTGCCAGCAACCGTTCGTTTTCTCTCGTGTGAGCCTCTGCTAGGCCCACTTGACCTCAATCTAGAGGGAATTGATTGGGTGATTGTGGGCGGTGAGTCTGGCTATCAGCATCGGCCCATAAAGCCGGAATGGGTTAGACATATCTTGCGTCAAACGCGAGAAGCTAAGGTTGCCTTCTTCTTCAAACAGTGGGGTGGGCATCACTCGAAGGCGGGTGGGCGATTACTGGATGATCAGATTTGGGATGAGATGCCACCTGCTTGGTATCGTCATGTTGATAAATGGCAACAACAAAAACCTTCTAGGCATCGAAAAGGTATGGGTTAGATCGGACAATCGTCTCTTGACGATGAGAAATCTTGGGGTGTATGTTCCGATAACGGGGGTTAGATTGATGACGATCAGGGTGTACTAAACTAAATGTCCTACTAAATGTATGGCAAATCCAGTTCTGGTCAATCGCTATGAAATTCGACGACAACTAGGTCAAAAACCTGGTAAACGCACATTGCTGGCGATCGACTTAAAGACGCAAACACCGGTTGTCATTAAAGTGATGGCTCTGGGGGAAGCCGTCGGCCGGGATGACATTCGCCTGTTTGAGCGAGAGGCATCTACCTTACAGATGCTTTCCCATCCATCAATTCCTGCATATCTAGACCATTTTGAGCTAACGCTGAAGAGTGGCCGAGGGTTTGCTTTGGTTCAAACCTATATTCAAGGCAAGTCTCTACAGGCTTGTATGCAAGAGCAGATTAGCTTCAGTGAAGAGAATGTCAAGCAAATTGCCCGATTGCTGTTGGATATTCTAGTGTACCTACATCGCCAACAACCGCCTGTGATTCATCGTGACATCAAACCTAGTAATGTGTTGTTGACTCTAGAGGCTAACCAAATTATTCAACAGGTCTATCTAATTGATTTGGCTCGGTGCAAATTTTTAGCGAACGATCGGACAGTTCCTTTACGGTCGTAGGCACCTATGGGTACACAGCACCAGAACAATTGGCAGGGCGAGCCATTACTGCTTCTGATTTGTATAGCCTAGGGGCTACCTTGATTGCGCTGCTCACAGGTACCCACCCGTCTAGCTTGCCGCAACAGGGGATGAGAATTGACTTTGAGCGGAATGTACAAGTTAGCCCCGAATTGGCTCAGTGGTTAAAACTAATGACCAATCCTAGGATTGATCAGCGATTTGCTACGGCTTATGATGCGTTGAGAGCACTGGATAATCCATCGGTGCCTCGGAGTAGTTTTCTGGCTCCGCAAAAGCCAGCCGATTGCAAAATTCGAGTCAATAAGGATCCGAATAGCCTTGAGGTCGTTATCCCCAGCCTGTCAAGCAAAACTCGCTTGGTGATTGATCAACAGCAAATTAGCATGGGGAGTGCAGTCTTGGGGCTAACGTTTAAGCAGGTGCAAGTGGCCAATCGCCGGATGATTAGCCGACTGGAATGTATAAAAAAACCAGATGGTAGATACCGCAT
>JANWZG010000159.1 GCA_025054735.1 Cyanobacteriota bacterium
ATTCACCAAATCTGCCAGACCGACCTGTTCCAGCAGTTGCAGGGCAGCCGTAATGGTAGCCGGAGGAAACTGTCGCCACCAGCTTTGCCACGCATTCACATAGCCCAACTGCCCTGCCAACACGTTTTCCATGACGGTAAGCCGATCCACCAGGGCATAGTTCTGGAAAATCATCCCCATCTGGCGGCGCACCCGACGCAGGGCGCGGGGCGGCAATCGCGTTACTTCCACATCGTCTAGCCACACTTCGCCAGAGGTTGGCTGCACCAGCCGATTCACACATCGAATTAGGGTGCTTTTGCCTGCCCCCGATGCTCCAATTAGCGCCATTACCTGGCCTGTGGGCACGGTTAGGGTGACTTGGTTTAGAGCCGGGGGGCGATCGTCGGCGTACTGCTTAGTAAGACGATGGAGCCGCAACATAGACATTACCAGAAAGGAATGCTGACAAGCCTACTTGAGAATGTACTCCACTCCCATAGCTTTGTCGATTTGGCGCACCACTTCCCACTTTTCCTTGTAGGAAATGGGGATGAACTGTTCTTCACCTTCCTTGCCAAATTCTTTCTCCAAGCCCGATCCTTTCCACTCGAAGCTGAAGAATGCCTCTTTGACCTTGGCAACCAGGGCAGGATCTAGGTTATACACATAGCCATAGGCAGTGGTGGGGAAGGTTTTCGAGGTGTAGAGAATCCGAAACTTGGAGCAATCAGCAGCACCCCGTGCACACATCCGGTCTTTGACAGAGTTGGCGATCGCCGCTGCCTCGTAATCCTTGTTCTGTACCCCTAGCACCGAGTTATCATGCTTGCCGGAAAATACTGGCTTGAAGTCTTTCTCTGCCTCCAGCCCAAACTCTGACTTCAGCAGCGCCGATGGTGCCTTGAACCCAGAATTCGAGGTTTGGGTAGTGAACGCTAACTGTCTACCCTTCAAATCAGCAACAGTTTTGATAGGGCTATCCACATGGGTGATAATTTCCATCTCGTAGCCAAACTTGCCATCCTTTGCTGCCATCATGGCGAAGGGCACAAATCCAACAGCATTTACTGCTAGGGGGACGCTGCCCGTGTTAAAGCCTGTGACATGCAGCCGACCCGCTTTCATGGCCTCTAGCTGGGCTGCGTTGGAGTCTACAGCAAAAAAGGAAACAGGTTTGCCTGTAACCTTTTCCAGGTGGGCAACGAAGCCAGCCCAAACTTCTTTATAGACGGCTGGGTCTTCGACGGGAGTGTAGGAAAAGATCAGCGTATCGGGGTTGACGAACTCGGAGGGATTTTGGGGGGCATCTGCCACCATGTCGCCATCGCGATCGCAGAAAGGCGGGTTGAGTTCGCCTCGCGGACAATCCGCCGCTGGTGACTGTGGAGATGGACTTGTTCCACTGGTCGTGCCACTAGGGGAAGTAGACTGCGTACAAGCTGCTAGCACCTTAGCAGTAGTCAACCCTGCCAATAGTTGCAGCCAACGGCGACGATTAAGCCTAATCATAGGACTGCTTCTAGAAACTTGCTAGAGATTAACGACATGCTGCTAGCGTAAGTCCTGAATATTAAGATGGGTTTAAACTTGAGCAACTAGGCAGCCCAGTTAAGTGTCTGCTCGACCTTACCAAACTACTCACCAAACCAATAATAGCTCTCGCTGCTGCCAGAGCATGAATACACCACTGAAGGCTACGAACGCCAGTACAGCACGGCGGAATTGATCACTACTCATACGATCGAGCACGAGTTTACCCAACCAATTTGCAGGCATGGAGGCAAAACCAATCAGTAACCCATAGGCCACGTAGGGCCAGTTCAGCACACCCAAAGACAGGTAAACAGCAATTTTGACTACGTGGATAATCACGACATTGACTGACTTGGTGGCAATCATGCGTTCCTTCTCCAAGCCATAATTCAAGTAAAGTGGATTCAGAATAGGGCCAGTACTACCAATAAGACCGGAACCAAAGGCATTGAGAAATGCTAGGGGCATAAACTGCCACGCTCGCACTTGGAAGGGGCGCTGCCGATCGCCAAACCAAAAATTTCCCGCCATCAAAATCAAGGCAATGGCGATCACCACTTGCAGCCATTCTAGGTGAATTTGGGTGAAGACCAAGCAACCCAATACAGATCCCAATAGAGAGCCGGGTAAGTGCCACAGGGTCACCTTCCAGTCGATGGCTCGCCAGAAGAAGAGGGTGCGTTGGGCGTTGCCGATCGACATGCCGATGGTGATCACAGGGGCAACTGCTTGGGAACCGTACAGAATATTCACTAAGGGGATCAACACCAGCGGACTGCCGCCCCCTGCCAACATACTGATGAACCAGGCAACAAAGCTAACTAGTCCTAATAGCAACAGGCTCATAACTATTTCGTTCAACAGTTGTTACAGGTTACTTAACATTAACTTAAATCGTTAACTTAAGTTACTCAGGTTGAAGAAATGTAAAGTCATGACTGATAGTTACTCCTCTCGACCGGGTTAATGGCAGGTTGAGACTAGTAAGGTCAATAACTACTGGCTGAGTTGACTGCGCCAGAGAGCAATACGCTCTTGAGCCTCAGCATAGGTACTCGTGCTGGCTGGAATTTGACTGGCAATGGCGATCGCACCAATGAAGTCTGCTTGCAGTGCCCGCTCATTGGCAATGGACAGCAGCCGCCGACTCCATTGGTCAACAGCCGCTCCTGCTTGAGCACTATAGGTGCTAGATTCAGGCACTTGGCCTGCAATGCGAACAGCTTCTTGCAAATCAGCCACTGAGCCAGATGCAGCGAGACGACGGGCTTGTTCCCAGCGTTCTTGCCCTTGAACTTGGTCGCGCCACACTCGCAGATGGCGACGAGCTTCCTTAGAGAGAGAGCGTCCCGAGCCAATTTGTTCCGCAACCACGATCGCCTCTGGAAATCGACCGTTATTCGCTAGCTCCAAAGCTCGATCTAAAATTGGGCGGTCTTCAAATTCTTCAATCTGTCCTCTCCACGCCTTCACTAGCTCCTGTGCTTCAGGATAAAGCGCCCGACCAGGTTGCACTCGGCTAGCTTGGGCGATCGCTGCACTCAATGCTGCTACATCACCAGCTAAGGCCAGCGCCTTGGCATTATTTAAGATGGGCCGATCTTCCAGCGATTCCAACTGCTGTCGCCAGTTATCAATTTTTTTCTGGGCATCTTTCCAGCGGTTGCTATTGTCAGAAATGCGGCTAGCTTCAGAAATAGCACTGGCTAACCCTGCTGGATCGCCAGAGGCAGCTAGCTGCTGGGCTATGGCTAGACGGTTGACAGCATCAATATCGTTGCGCCAGCGTTTAATCATGCGCTGAGCATCACCATACAAAGCGCTTTGAACACTAATCTTTTCTGCCTGGGTGATAGCATCTTGCAAGTCGGCAATACTGCCTTTCCATGCCTTAGACTGGGCGTTTGCCAGTAGAGTAAAGTCTTTGATTTCGTCTTGCAGGCCAGCACTTTCAGGAATTCTACGCAGGATATCCATAGCATCCTGGTAATTTTGGTTGTCCAGGCTGGTTTGGGCGATCGCCAACAACTGCAAGCTAATTTTCTTGAGTTCCTTTTGGGCTTCTGCGTAGAGATAATCTGACTTGTCAATAGTGGCCAGCAGATCGATCGCTTCTAGTAAGCTGTCCACGTCTCCTGCTTCTGCCAACATCATCGCCCGGTTAATCTTGGTATTGGTCTGACGAGCCAGCAAAATTTTGCCTGATAACTCTCGATATTTCACCGTTGACCAATACTCATTCTCTACCATCAACAGTCGAGCTGCCAGAGCATAGGCTTTGCCCCAGTCTCGCTTTCGCATAGCAGCTTCCGTTGCCTGAAAGATTAGCTCTCCCCGTTGCCAAATACTCTGCCATTTTTGGATCAACCCATCCACTTGCTTATAGGCAGGGACAGTTTTGGGCAAGCGTCGTGCTGCCTCGATTGCATCTCGAATCCGCCCTTCTTGAAAAGCCTTCTCTGCCAGATTGAGGTAGCTCTTTGCCCACTGCTGGATCATGTCATCGATATGAGGCCGCAGGGCATGGTTCTTAGGTAGACCATTAACCAGGTTAATCGCCTCCAAATAGCCCGTAGGTGTGCCTTTTTCAGCCGCAGCCCTAGCACAAGACAACCGCATAGACGCAGAGGCTGTGGGTAAAAAGATAGCAGGGCAATTAGCTACGGCTGGTAGGTGCAGTAGATTAGCAGCAGCAAAAAAACCTGTGCCAGTAAACACCACCACTGCTGCCGCACCCCATACTTGCCAATGGGTTAGCCATTGCATGGGATGCTGTTGGTCAGCCTCTGCCTCCTCGTCTAGCTCAGGTGCAAGAGCATCATTATCGTCACGATCGTCCATGTAGTCGGAGTACCCCATCAGACTAGGGTCATGGTAAGGACTGGCAGGGTAGGACTGAGGGGTCCATTCGGAAACGCCACGATCAGTTGGCATAGCCCTATCTCAACTAGGTAAACGGTGTGGTCTTAAGGGCAAGAGCATAGCACTAAATTGCGGGAGCGAGTCATTCTTGTCAAGGGGGAATAGCTACATTGCTTGAAAACTATACTGAAGACTAAGCCAATGGTAACCAGATTACCAATGATCGTTCACCTCAATCCCTGACAGTTTGATTGAAACTAGCCAATTTATGGGTTACGGTCTTTCTCCATGGAATCTAGTACACTATCCGCAAGTTGACACCAAACTTGACGAAAGCGATCATCCTCTGGACGTTCTGTGAGTGGTCGTCCCTGCAACTCTGGGTAGCGAGCATACAACTGCTCATCCACACGGCGATACAGCGATCGCAGTTCCTCGGCTGAAATCTTCAGCGCTTTGTAACGAGCCACCACTCGTTGTTGACAAGACTGGGCCGATGAACGGAATGGCCAATTCAGGTCTGGGAACTTAAGACTAGGGAATTGTAACTTAGGCGCTTTGCTAGAGGGGACTTTGAACCAGTCTGGCGGTTGCCAAGCTCCCCGAAGAACCATAGTGAGTGCAAACAATCCTCCAATAACTGCTAAGGCTAACAGTAAAGTGATAGTGCGATAGACGAACTCAGCACTGTTAAACAAAAATTCCACTAGGAGTCCAGCCGCCTTGATCACCCAGAGCAACAGTAGCACAGTTGTCCGCAATGTCCACCAAGTTACTCTCACCAGCATTCCTAGCCCAGCCCTAAGGTCTGTCCATAGGGATCCATTAGCTTCGGTTTCATAGGATTGGGTAGGTACTGGAGCCGATCGGGAATCCTGATGACCCCCATAGACAGTACGCTGTCGCCAAGGAGACACAACTAGGGTCGGCAATGCTGTCAAGTGATTCATGAGACGACTGCGGGCCATGGTTTTGGCAGGCAGAGGTGTAGCGCTAGTTAGGGCTTGAATGACAGCCTCTGCTGTAGGATACCGATTCTCTATGCGGTCGGCTAACATGCGGGCTAGCACTGATCGCAACTCTGGACTGATAGGGATCATCTGCCACTGCCAATCGCCGCGATAGCTGTTATATAACTCAGTGGGTGGCCGCCCTGTTAGTAACACCAACATCGTCACTGCTAGGGCATAAAGGTCGCTGGCTGGTTGAACATAACCACGCATCTGCTCAGGTGGTGTGTAGCCTGCCTTGAAGAGATGGGTTGGCATAGGTTGATGGGCTAAGTGGTGAACAGCAGAAATGGCCACCTGCTTAACTCCACCAAAGTCAATGAGCACTGGCTTGCCCGTGCCCGCCTGTTGAATCAGGTTATCGGGTGCAATATCCCGATGAATGACACCCCGATCGTGAATGTAGCTAAGCACTGGCAAAATATCTAGCAACAGTTGGCGAATCGTAGCTTCTTCAAATCGCCTACCTTGCTGCAACAACTCCCAGTAGGTCACCCCCTGAATGTATTGCTGTACAAGGAAAAGGCTCTCTTGCCCTTGCCAACGCACCTGTAACAGCTCTCGAAACTCTGGAATTTGAGGGTGCTTGAGCTGGTAGAGCACTCCAGCTTCTCGCTGAAACAGTTCTCGTGCCTTTGCCAATGCATCAGCCCCTTGCACTTGGGGAGCAAACTCTTTCATGAGGCACAACTCCCCAAACCGATTGAGATCCTCCGCCAAGTAGGCACGCCCAAATCCCCCTTCTCCGAGAAGCTGAACCACTCGGTAGCGTTGTGCGATCGTAGATCCTGGAGTTAATGAGATAGTCATTTGCCTGTCATGTTGCTGACTGTTGTTACCGTGTTTTTTCAATGACTAGTGACCGATGACCAATGACGAATAATGACCAATCACAGTGGACATAGCCATGTAAAATACTCTGTAGGTATCTGGCTGAATGGCTGCTGGCGATTCGTCGCCTCAACGTCTTAATAGTGCCAGTAGCCCCTCAAATTTTAAGAGATCCATTGGTGTATTGAGGTTCATATATGAATTATCGTGCGTTAGTTGCTGTTGTTCTGGCGTTGTGCCTGAGTCTGCTGACTGCTTGTGGTGGAGATACCCCAGTCGATAGGTCTCAACTGACCTACGACCAGATTAAGGATACAGGGTTGGCTAACCTTTGTCCTGAAATAGCGGCTACTAGCCGGGGGTCAATTCCACTTGATCCTAGTAAATCTTATGTCATTACATCCCTGTGCCTCCAGCCGAATGAGTTCTACGTGAAGGAAGAACCCGTTAGTAAGCGACAAACTGCCCAATATGTGCCAGCTAAGCTGATAACTCGTGAAACAACTTCACTTGACCAAGTTCAGGGCAAGCTTAAAATCAACTCTGATGGCAGCTTAACCTTCATCGAAGAGGATGGATTCGACTTCCAGCCAGTAACCGTTCAGTTACCCGGACGCGAGCAGTTTCCACTGCTGTTTACAATCAAGGAACTAGTGGCAACTACTCAAGCGGGTTTGAATGCAGTCACTACCTCTACTGATTTTGAAGGCACGTTCAAAGTACCCTCTTACCGGACATCAAATTTCTTGGATCCGAAAGGTCGAGGCTTGACGGCTGGTTATGATAATGCAGTCGCCCTGCCAGCTCGTGCTGATAGTGAGGAACTTGTGCGGGAGAATGTCAAATCCTTTGAAGTCGGCAAGGGTAAGATTTCTCTCCAAGTTACTCGGGTAGATAGCACTACGGGTGAAATTGCTGGTAATTTTGTGAGCGAGCAACCCTCCGAAACTGATATGGGGTCTAAGGAACCCAGCGATATTAAGATCGTTGGTGTATTCTATGGTCGTGTTGAACCTGCTGCATAGTTAGATACGCTGGGCATTGGTTGTTCTTTTGTCATTCTTTTAAAGTTGGTTGGTGTGGTTGCCCCTAGTTCTAGGGGCAATTTTTTTGACAAGCTCTCCAACCTTGGGTAACGATCGCAGTCAAGGACTATGATGGGAAACGTGTTTTCAAGGGACTAGAGCATTACATGGGAAGCTGGTTAACACAGATGATAGTAGAGCAGCGACTGTACCGGCGATTCATAGAGACTGCCTTGCTGGTAGCTCTGGGGCATGGACTGTTGGTGGCACCTGTGCAGGCAGGGCTGTTTAATGGGCCAGTCGATCGCCTACCCGTAGCAGAACGAGTAAGTCTACGCCAAGGCAAAGTAGTGCTGACAGGCGACAATGGCAACTACACAGCGCGAGTATTGGTAGATGTTGCGCCAGAGTTAGTCTGGACGGTGCTTACAGACTACGATCGCTTCGCAGACTTTTTACCTGGCGTTGTCTCCAGCAAAGTCTTAGAAACGAAAACAGACGGCAAAATTGTTGAACAGGTGAGTCAACAGCAAATTTTCTTGTTTACCATTCAATCTCGGATTCGCTACAGCACCAGAGAAACTGGGCAAGAGCGCATTGACTTTCAACTGATTGACGGTGATCTAGCCAGCATGGAGGGGTTCTGGCTCTTAGAACCAGTTGCTCCCTATCCAGGGGCAAAACCCAACCAAATCTTGGTGACTCACCAAGTTAGGGCACAACCAACCGATGGCACGCCGCGCGATGCCTTCAACGACATATACAGAAATGTGCTTGCAGATACGATGGCGGCTTTGCGTGATGAAATGAATCGACGAC
>JANWZG010000160.1 GCA_025054735.1 Cyanobacteriota bacterium
CGAGTAACCCTATGCCTGTACCCACCGAACGCGAGATGACCACTATGGCACAGGGTTATCCAATTTATCGAGCACTATTTGTCAGACGATAGATTGTCAGACGATAGAGTAGTGGCGATTGTAGGTATCGTCGCTCCATTACCCGCAGGCTGCGAAGCCAAAGGCTTACCATTGTTTTGCACTACAGTTGCCACTGCTGACTGTAGCTTTGCCGTAACTTGGTTGGTCTTACTGTCGTAGAGTTGGGTCAACAGCTTGGGATAGAAGCCAATGCCGATGATAGGTACCAATAAACAGGCAATGATGAACACCTCACGAGGTTCAGCATCCACCAAATTTTGGTGAGACACTAGCTCCTTATTTTCTGGGCCGTAGAAAATCTCTCGCAGCATGGACAACAGATATATAGGTGTGAGAATCACCCCTACGGCGGCCAGGATAATCACGACTAGCTTAAAGGTGGGGCTAAAGGCACTGCTATTGGCAAACCCCACAAACACCATTAGTTCTGCTACGAATCCGCTCATGCCGGGAAGTGCTAAGGAAGCCAGAGAACATGCAGTGAACATTGAGAAAATTTTAGGCATCTTTTTCCCTACCCCACCCATCTCATCCAGCATAAGGGTATGGGTACGATCGTAGGTCGCCCCCACTAAAAAGAACAAGCTAGCCCCAATTAGTCCATGGGAAACCATTTGCAGCACAGCCCCACTCAACCCCAGGTTAGTAAAGGAGGCAATGCCAATCAACACAAAGCCCATGTGAGAAATGGAGGAATAGGCAATTTTGCGCTTTAAGTTCCGCTGGGCAAAGGATGTTAGGGCCGCATAAATAATGTTAACCACGCCTAGGATTACCAAGGCTGGAGCAACAATTGCATGGGCAAGGGGCAGCATTTCAGCATTCATGCGTATCAATGCATAGCCACCCATCTTCAGCAGAATGCCTGCCAGTAACATGTGTACCGGAGCCGTAGCTTCGCCATGGGCATCGGGTAGCCAAGTATGCAGGGGAATGATGGGTAATTTCACGCCATAGGCGATGATGAAACAGGCATACATCCACAATTGAAACACTATGGGGAAATCCTTGTTCATCAGCGATCGCATGTCAAATGTGACATTATCCCCATAGAAAGCCATCGCTAAGCCTGCCGCCAGAATAAACAGCGAGCTGCCCGCTGTGTATAGAATGAACTTCGTAGCGGCATACTGACGCTTGTAGCCACCCCAGATTGACAGCAGTAAATAGACAGGAATTAACTCCAACTCCCACATGAGGAAGAACAGCAGCATATCCTGCACAGCGAACACGCCTATTTGCCCGCCGTACATTGCCAGCATGAGGAAGTAGAACAGCTTGGGCTTGAGGGTTACTGGCCAAGAGGCCAAAATCGCCAAGGTAGTGATAAAACCCGTCAGTAAGATTAAGGGCATAGACAAGCCATCAGCCCCAACTGACCACTTTAAGTCTAACGACGGCACCCAGTTGTAGCTCTCTACGAGTTGCAGGTCTGGGTTAGCAAAGTCGTACTGGGTGTAAAAAGCGTAGACAATTAAGGCAAAGTCAATCAGACCGATCGCTAGAGAGTACCAGCGCACTGTCTTGCCATCTTTGTCGGGGATCAAGGGAATAGCCAAGGCTGCCACGATCGGGAAAACAATAATGGTAGACAACCAGGGAAAAGAAGCATTATCCATGTTCGTTATCTGTTACTCGTTATTTGCTGTTTGTCCTTAAGCAATACCAGAGATGACCACTAATCCCAGCACAGCCCCAAAAATGATCAAGGCGTAGAATTGAGCACGCCCATTCTCAAAATATTTCAAGGCTTCACCGCTTACCAAGGTGACCAAACCAGCTAGGTTAACCACGCCATCCACAATCTTCACGTCAACTTCCAACACCTGTCGGGCCAGACGACGGCTACCCTTGACAAACACAGCATCATAGATGTCGTCGATATACCACTTGTTAAAGGACAGGTTATAGAGCGGCTGAATTTGCTTGGCAACCTTCGCAGGGTCGATTTTGTGACTTAGGTACATCAGCGATGCTAAGGTGATGCCAATTAGGCCAATACCAACGGAGCTACCTGCCATTACTAGAAACTCCATCATTTCCTCCGCAGGCAGGCTATGGAACCCCTCAACCACTTCCACAACTTCACCCGGCGGATGGACAAACGCTTCAAAGTAGTTAGCAAAGGGTGTACCCACTAGCCCAATGAATATCGATGGAATTGCTAGCAACACTAGCGGCAGTGTCATGGAGATAGGGGATTCGTGGGGTTTGTCACTGTGATGGTGGCCATCATGGCTATCATGACCGTGATTGCCTAACTCTGCAGCGTGCATGGCACCCGGCCCTAGGGAAGCACCTGCCAGCACTAACTGTTCTCGCCGAATGGTTTCGAGCAAATCTGCATTCTTACCCCGAAACTCACCTTCAAAGGTATTGAAGTAGATACGGAACATGTAGAAAGCAGTCATGCCAGCGGTTAGCCAGCCTACAATCCACAGAGCGGGATTAGCCACAAAAGCGGCTCCTAGGATTTCGTCCTTCGACCAGAAGCCAGAAAAAGGTGGAATTCCAGAAATGGCCAACACTCCCACAAAAAAGGTGATGGCTGTAATGGGCATGTACTTCCGCAAGCCTCCCATCAGGCGCATATCCTGGGCATAGGCGGGGTTATGACCAACAACAGCTTCCATCCCATGAATTACAGAGCCGGATCCTAGAAACATCATGGCCTTGAAGTAGGCATGGGTCATCAGGTGAAACAGACCAGCACTATAGGCACCGACACCCATTGCCATGACCATGTAGCCCAACTGAGACATGGTGGAGTAGGCTAAACCTTTTTTGATATCGTTTTGGGTGATGGCGATCGTTGCCCCCAGGAACGCAGTGAATGCCCCTGTCCATGCCACCACATCCATAGCCACAGGAATATGCTCAAACACCGGGAACATTCGTGCCAATAGGAACACACCTGCTGCCACCATTGTTGCTGCGTGGATGAGGGCAGAGATAGGTGTCGGGCCTTCCATGGCATCTGGCAACCAAACATGGAGAGGGAACTGGGCAGACTTAGCCACTGGGCCAAGGAAAACAAGTATGGCAAACAAGGCTGCTAGGAAGCTACTGAGAGTACCTGTTTCTACCAAGTGCTGAAGGCGATCGCCAATGGTCTCAAACTCAAAGCTCCCGGTTGCCCAAAACAGACCTAGGATGCCCAGTAACAGACCAAAGTCACCAACGCGGTTGGTCACAAACGCCTTCTGACAGGCTTCTGCTGCGGGCTTGCGATCGTACCAGAAGCCAATCAGCAGGTAGGAACACATGCCCACCAATTCCCAAAACACATAGATCTGCACCAAGTTAACGCTGATGACCAGCCCTAGCATGGAGGAGCTAAACAGGCTAAGGTAGGCATAGAATCTCACATAGCCAGGGTCATGAGCCATGTAGCCATCGGTGTAGATCATGACTAAAAAGGCCACCGTTGTAACAATCACCAGCATCACCGCAGTCAGGTGATCAATGGTATAGCCCATTGTCAAGTGAAAATTTCCAGCCGCAGCCCACTCAATTAGTCGTGTGTAGGACTCGTGCCCCTGAATCTGGCTCCAAAGGATGCCGAAGGATAAGACCATCGCAACTCCCAGGAGGGAGACGATAAAAACGGAGGCTAGGTTACGAACCCGGTTGACAGCAGCATTGAAGGAAATCAACCCTGTGCCCACGATCGTCGCCCCTACAAGAGGCAACACCGGAATCAGCCATGCATATTGATACAAAGGATCCATTACTTCACCTAACATTTGGCGTATTCTGACAATTGACTTAGGTCACTAGCATCGGTACTGTAGCCAAGCATACTCTATTCTAAGGAATGAGTAACTATGCTTAGGCAAATACCCGTGCACCAACAGGCAGTTTATCGATAGAACGTTAAAACGTTAAATTGTTAGCGGACTTGTTATCGGCAATAGAACTTGTTATTGGCAACAGATTGATTGCGAATTTATCAATACGCAGTAATACAGCAATAGTTTGGATCAGGTTTTGCGCAAAGTTAACCTTCTTAAACTTTTTGCAAGCATGTACCGTTACGATCGTAAACGTCAGTCCACAAAATCACTACTGGAACTGGTTAATCACCTTACCCACAAAATCTAGATCCAGGTAGAGTGTATAGCTCCAGTTGCTGCTATGCGGTAACCTAGCAAACCTATTAAGTTAAATTCGTAACTGGTTTAGGAGTCTAGTTCAACTCGTTCAAACATGTTGTCTTAATCACAGCCCAGAGTATCACGGGTGTTGCGCCCAGTAACCGGGTTTTTGCCCTGGGCAGACTGGCAAAGTAAGTTTAAGGCATCGCGGCGAATTTCGATGTCGGTAAAATCCGCACCAGTGATCGTTGCGCCATTGAACTTGGCATTAAACGCAAACGCCCCCTCAAGAATGGCATTCGTCAAGTTTGCGCCGCTTAGACGGGCTGTGTCTAACGTAGCATTGCTCAGATTGGCTCCTTCTAGGTTGGCATTCTCCAAGTTAGCACCGAAAAAACTTACTCCTCGCAAATCACAGTGACTCAGGTTGCTGCCGCGAAGATTAGCCTTAGTAAAGCTAGAGTCAACAAGTACACGCCCAGAAAAATCAACACCAACTAGAAACTCTTTGTTGTAGTCTTCTGCTAGGGCAGGGGCGATCGTTACTCCTGACACCGCGCCCCAGAGGACAACGATGGATAACACAGCTAGTAACCAGTTCAACACCTGGCAGAAACCATTCAATGAGACAAGCTTCTGACAGCCGTAGGTATCGCGCTTAGTCATATCCCTCTTGGAACAGTACTCAACCCGATTTTCCATTCAAGCATGTTCCCTTCCCATCATTGCCCAGTGTCTCAAAACGTAATTAAACCCCGCATAAAGCATAAGCAGTATCAACACCCATCCCCTTTCACCTGCTACACGCCACTAGACACTCCATACGTTTGTCTACAGAACATTGCCTACATCCTGGAATTGAATAATATCTTGACGGGGATCAACGTGTACGACTTTGACCAGAAAGCGATCGCCCGGTTGCACTGATCGTTGAAATCGCATCGCTAGCTCTAATCCCAAGTCTTCCAGCATAATCAACCCCAAATTTTCATAGTCTCGCAACCAGCGCAACATCAAAGCGTGCCAGACTTCATCAGGATGACGACGCAGATATTCCAAGCCCCAATAGCGGTTAGTTTGCCGCTCTACGAGGGTTGCTTCAGAGGTGGTAGTGCTAACAGCCAGCAACAACTCTTGCATTTGCTCTGCCGAAAAGGGCAACGCATCACCCCGGAGATGGGCCTTGATTTGGAAGTGAGCTAAAAGGTCGCTGTAGCGACGAATGGGAGAGGTAACTTGGGTATAGGTGTCTAGCCCCAAACTAGCATGGCGAGCAGGAGTGATGCTGATTTCGCTGCGAGGCATACAGCGGCGCATGGCTGAGAAGCGCACTGGCCCAGCAGGAAGTTGTAACAACTCTTCCTCCGGTGGCAATTCAGGTTGAGGCTGTTGGCGAAAGGGAATGGCAAGGTTGTGGGTTTGTCCGTACAGGCCAGCAACTTCTCCGGCTAGAATCATCATCTCAGCAACTAGTTGCCGTGCTGCTGAGCTATCTAGCACATTGATGCTGATGTCGTCGTTGTGGACTTTGATGGACGATTCGGGCATGTTGATGCTGATAGCACCTTGGGATAACCGCCATTGTTGACGACAAGTGGCCCACTCAGCGATCGCAGCAATTTCTGGCTCTGCCTGCACGCCCAACTGAAGGATTTCATCTACGTCTTCGTAGGTAAGGCGATAGGTAGGGCGAATAAGCGTGGGATGGATGCAGTAGTCTGCAATGGCCCCGTCAGCCCTGAGAATGACCCCAAAGCTAAGGGCATAGCAGGTTTGCCCCTGTACCAGACTCATTGGCCCTGTGGCCAATTCGGGTGGAAACATGGGGATCATGCCCGTGGGCAGATAAACCGTCGTGCCCCGTCGTCGGGCTTCTAGGTCTAGCGTGTCACCGGGATGGATCAACCGAGTAGGGTCAGCAATGTGGATCCAGAGACGTTGCCGTCCATCAGATAGGTCTTCAATACTCAAGCCATCGTCGATCTCACGGGTGCTTTCATCGTCGATCGTATAGACCTTCAGATGCGTGAGATCTAGCCGGTGATCTGCATCTATATCGGAAACAGGCTGATTTAAGCAACTATGGGCCACTGCTAGCACCTCAGGTAGAAACGTAACGGGGATTTGACTCCGCCGGAGAAATAGGTTTTCGTGGGGATGCCACAGACCCAGGTCTACCAGCAGTTGGAACGCAGCTTGGGGCGTTTCTGGACGATGCAAGGCAGCCAAAATTTCACGGGCTTGTGCAATTTGAGTTGCCTCTTCTCCTAGAGTAGCAAACCGCTCTACCGACTCAATACGCGAGCGTGTCTTTGCGTCCCAATTAGCAGGATATTGGGTTGGACTATGAGGCAGTTTTAGAGGAACTTGCTGGCCCTGAGCAGAGCTAGTCTGCTCTATCAATTGCGTAACTTGGTTGAGGAAGGTTTGCCATTCCTGCTGTTTTTGCTCAGTAACTGCTTGTTGATGCTTGAGTTCGGCAACTTGATTAGCAGAGCGTGGTTCGTAGCGATCGCCCTTTTGCTTGAAATATAACTTGTCCGCGGACAACAAGCAGTGGGCCGCGTAGCAATATTCAGGGCTGCGATCGGAAAATAAGATGTCAGCCAATTCTGCTGGACTTGTAGTCTGGTTGTCTTCCACTAACAATTCCCAAGCAACTTCTAGCCCAGAGGGATCCAAGTAGCTTTGGACTGTTTGCTTAAATTTAACAATGTCCGCAGGTTTAAAGCTCTGACCAGATACCGTATAAGTAACCTCACGAGGATGGAGTGTATAATGTTGGCCGCGATCGTCTATTACAATCCAGTGCTTCTTGCCCTCTGGACGATCTACCACAGCTAGCCGCACATCATTGTGCTGCCGAAATTCAACCAGTGTTCCCTTTTCCAAGCCTTGACCCTGCCCTGTAAAAAACACCAGTACAAAACACTAGCTCTAAGTCTAGCGGTTTGGGTAGGCAACGCTCACCCTTTAAGGACAAAGAATATGAAATTCCTGGCCATAGGTTGAGCGCAAGTCACAGGTATCATGATCAACTACATTCGTATCAGCTAGCTCTAGATTGTAAAAGTCAACCCACTCATGCTCAAAGTAAGGCCCTGCGTGCCATGTTCCCACCTCTAGCTTGACAAAACAGTTACCTGGAATCTGAAAGGCGCGAATAGTTGCTAGGTCTGGGTATGGTGCTGGCGATGGTGAGGCCACCCCTAGGAACCATGACCTGCCCTCTAGGGATCCCAGACATTGGGTACAGCGTTGGTGACGAGTAATACGATGAAAACTCAGTCCCCGCTGGTAAAGGCGCATGATGTAAAACCGAGGAGTGCCAGGACTTAGAACCAGTTGAGCATCTTGGCGATCGTAGGGCTTACCATCCCCCTGAGCACTGATTACTTGTCCGTAGGGCTGAAACACTTCTGGTGTCACAGGCACAGCCACAAGCTGAATTTTTGCTGGTTCATGGTGATCCTGCATAGCTGTTTACCCTTTTCTCAGTGCGCTAACCAGTGACTCCAGAGAAACGAATCTTGAGATAATCTGCTTCCATTTTGGCTCCCGATGGTTGCAATGCGGCTAGCGCTTGGGGCAATACCAAATTACGCCGATGGTTACCAATGCGAATATTCAACTCATCGCCGCTCTTGCTAAGTTCCACCTGGTTCTTGGGAATTCCTGGAAGATAGACCTCTAGGCTATACTGCTCCTTCTCTTGAACAACCCGCAGGGTAGTTTCTTTGTAATACACCTGGGTAGGATCCTCGTCGCCGTAGAGCACATCCTTAAGGCGGTCAAGGGCTGCTAATCCACACATTTCCTCGGCAAACAGAGGCAC
>JANWZG010000161.1 GCA_025054735.1 Cyanobacteriota bacterium
TCAAGCATATCGTGTTCTAACGGCAATGTAGCATCCTGATGTTGCAGCTTGGCAATAATAGCTGCTTTTTGGTCAGGGCGAACTTCGGCTATCACGTGCTGAATTCCCACTTCGTGAGCAATGGCAGTAGCTGTTGAGCGGTTGTCGCCTGTTACCATCACCACAGTTAATCCCATAGCTTGCAAGGCTCGAATAGCCCCTGCTGAGGAGGGTTTTACCGCATCAGTAATACCAAAAATAGCAGCAATTGTGTGCTCAACAGCTAACCACACGACTGTTTTACCCAGCGATTCCCACTGATGTGCTTGAGATGCCAGACCGGTAGTATCAATACCCAGAGTCTGTAGCCAGCGAGCAGTGCCTAGGTATACCCACTGGCCGTTAACTTGGGCCTGGGTACCACTACCCGCGATCGCTTGAAAGTGTTGAGCTTCAACTATGTCCACACCTTGTGTACGAGCATACTGCACGATCGCTTCCCCTAAGGGATGCTCGGAGTAGCGTTCAACTGCTGCGGATAGCTGTAACAGGGCTAGCTCGTTACCATGAGCAGTGCCGTTCACCGTCAAGAAGTTAGTAACCGTAGGCTTGCCTTCAGTAATGGTGCCAGTTTTGTCTAGCACAATTGTCTTGAGGTTATGGGCTAGTTCTAGACTCTCAGCACTTTTAATCAGAATGCCGTGTTCCGCTCCCTTACCTGTGCCTACCATGATGGATGTAGGAGTTGCTAACCCTAAAGCACAGGGACAGGCAATGATTAGTACAGCGATGGTGTTGTTTAAGGCCAAGGTGAAGTTATAGGTCAGGCCATACCAAAGGACGCAAGTCACGAAAGCGATCGCCAACACCACAGGCACAAACCACCCGGTAACCCGATCAGCAAGGCGCTGGATGGGGGCTTTGCTACCCTGAGCCTGCTTAACAAGCTGTATAATCTGTGACAGCACAGTATCCTTGCCTACGCGGGTAGCACGAAGGGTAAAACTCCCGCTTTTGTTAAGGGTGGCACCAATGACTTCATCGCCTGGATGTTTATCTACGGGCACACTTTCTCCTGTCACCATGGCCTCATCCACTGTAGAGGAGCCATCCAATACCACGCCATCAACGGGAATCTTTTCCCCAGGCCGCACTCGCACTACATCCCCTAGTCTGACTTCAGCAATTGCTACATCCATTTCACCCTCTGGGCGAATCACCCGGGCCGTTTTGGCTTGTAGACCAATTAACTTGCGCATGGCCACTGAAGTTTGGCGTTTGGCACGGATTTCTAGCAATCGTCCTAGCAAGATTAAGGTGATGATCACAGCAACGGTTTCGTAGTAGACATCTGCGCTGAGTCCTTGGCTAGTGAACAGGTAGGGAAACAAAGTCGCCACGAGGGAGTAGAGGTAAGCAGCACCTGTACCGATCGCCACCAACGTATCCATCGTTGCAAGTCTGTAGCGCCACGCCTTTGCTGCATTGATGTAAAACGTCGCCCCGCACCAACCTTGCACTGGCAGGGTTAGCACTAGTTGTAACCAAGGATTGTGGAGCCAACTGGGAACTAGCGGCACGTGCAAGCCAGTCATGGCAGGCAAAGAGCCAAACACAAGCAGACTGCTGATTATGCCCCCAACCCAGACTTTGCGCTGAAGGGTTTGCAACTCTTGCTGATAATGATGGCGACTGGCTTCATCATCCTCTGCTTCGTCCTCTGGCTGCCAGGGATGAGCCACATAGCCACGATCGGCAATCGCAGCTTGAATAGCAGCAACGCTAGTTTGGTTAGCATCAAAGGTAACCGTAGCCTCAGCCATGCCGAAATTCACATAGCACTGACTCACGCCAGGAATATTACGAATAGCAGCATCAATGGCATGGGCACAGGATGCACAACTCATGCCGTCCAGCTTAAAGGTTTGGCTTAGCATCAGTTATCAGGCAGATAAAAATCTACAAGACTTCAATGGTAGCAACTGACCATGACGGATTCTTCATGTTGTGGCTACAGAAAGCTTGTAGTAAGGACTTAAATTCTTACTACGAACTACTTAAGGACTTAAGTCCTTACTACGAACTAACAGTTGGTATTACGAACCAGTATAGTTGGTATTATAGTCGTTCTAATTTAGCTTGGAACAGTTGGCTCTACTCCAACCCTTCTCCCAGAGCGGGTAGGCGGGCCTAAATGTTTCTTTCTAGTCTGGAATGACTACACTACGAACTAAGGGGTTATGTAACTAGCTTTTAGAGAATTGGCACTTTGGAGAATTGACACCATGAGACTCTAGATGCTTTAGATTATCTTTAGGCTGCAACTGGTTGCCGGATGCGTCGCCAAAGTTGACGATACTGCTCGATAGTTACATCTGTTAATGGCAGTAGCGGTTCACTGTGATCCAAAATCTCAGCAGCAGGAGACAATAGAGGTTCTGTGGTGAGGCTAGTTGGTAGCGATGTGATATCCAACTCAGGGATAATGGGCGAGGTTGTGCCACTGAGAAGGGATAGTTGTGGGGCCACTCCTGACTCCCAGCAAAAATCAATCCACTGGTTGAGAATATCCTGAGTAATCGAATTGAGTTGACTGTCTGCTGGACGTACCCATAAGTTTGCCCACAGGGCCGTTCCAGATGCAGGAATCACTGCTCCATACAGGCGTTTGTCAGGCCCATGGGCTGCTCGATCGGTGCGTAACAAGGGCAAAATATCTGTGGACCACCCTACGGCTACTGCTGTATCGCCCAAGATCAGTGGTTCTAAGTAATTGCTAGAACTATAAAGCTTAGCCTGCCGGTTCAGTGCTACTAGTTGAGCTTCCAAGTCGTTAACGGCTGTGAGGTCAGCCGTGTTGTAAGACTGACCTAGACGCTTTAAGGCTAAGCCAATCACTTCACGAGCATTGTCTGGCAGAGAGATCCAGCCCTGCAACTCTGGTCGCCATAGGTCAGCCCAATCCTGGGGTGGTAGCCAGCCTTCCTGCCCAAAGCGATCGGCTCGGTAGGCAATCACCGTCGTGCCCCATCCGTAGGGAGCTGCCCAGACTTGACCATCAGAACTTGGCTTGCCCTGGTTATCACGGGTAACTAACTCTCGCCAACGGTTGGGGAGCTTCTCCCACTGTGACCAAGCAGAGGGTTGTAAGGGTTGAATCAAGCCCTGCCGGATTGCCGTTGCTAACCAATAATCTCCCATGGTTACCAAATCCACCAAGGGAGAGGGTTGTTGCTGGGGTAAAAAGGGGAGTCTGCGTCCTTGGGATGGCTGCATTTTCTGAGACTTTAGGGCCTGCAACAGAGCAAACAAATCAGATAGTGTACTCTCTGGTTTAACAACCAGTACAGATGACGAGCCTTGACTGGTCATGGAATAGCGATCGCGGAACCGCTTTACCATCTGCACAGGAATGCTTCCCTTCAGAATTCGCACGTGTACTGTTGACCCCGGATCAGTAGCACAGCCAGCCAATAGGCTAGACGTTGCTAGCATCCCTGCACCCATTACCAGCGATCGCCGTGTTATGCCCATACTGCCCTTAACCCTACAATCATGCTCTCACCCCTGTTTATGCTCAACCCCAAACCCAATTAGGGTAATGTCTGTAGGAGTCTGCTGGTCTGTTTCAGGACGACGATAAGTAACGATTGTTCGCAATCGTGTGTTTGGTGAGATTAAGCGCATCTGGTCAACCGCAACAGAACGCCGATAGTAGGTAGTCATTTCCAAGGTTTGGCGTGTAATTTGGTAGGTAAACCGCCCTGCAATTGCTCCCTGCTCTGAATAACCTTCATCCCGCAGATAAAAGCCTTGAATCAAATCTCCAGATAGATCAAGGGGCATCTGAGCTGCCAGGGGTAACACTGTTGGGGATGGTAACCTACTGCTGCGCACAATCGTATCAGGCACAAATAGTGCCCGCAGTTGCATCGAGACAGTTTCACCTGTTTCTGAGCGAGTGTCGAAGGCGATGGCAAAACCGGGCATGGTACGGTCGCCATCGCTGTCTAGCTCCAGCGCATCACCACTACCCGTTGCCAAGACCTGTTGACGCTCTGCTGGAGTCAGTGCTGTCACTCGATACTCCGTGTACGATCGCTCCAACTTGCCCTCTGGTAGGTAGTGGTAAATGCGCTCAGTCGTCCAAAACCCTGCACAGGCAGTGAAAAACTCATCGAAGCTTAGCATGGATATTCCACGACAACTCTCTTCACGATATCACCATCCTAGTGCATTATTTCTGTGCAATTGGGCGTAACTGCTGCACTACTCCAACAAGCTCCGTAGCATCCATGCTGTCTTTTCGTGCACTTGCATCCGCTGGGTCAACAAATCTGCCGTTGGCTCATCGTTCACCGCATCTACTAGGGGAAAGATAGACCGAGCCGTCTTGACAACCGCTTCTTGTCCAGCTATCAGTTGGCGAATCATCTCTTCGGCTGGAGGCACTCCAGGTGTTTCTGGAATCGAGCTGAGTTCAGCATAGTCTCGATAGGTACCAGGAGCAGGAAAGCCTAGGGAGCGAATCCGCTCTGCAATCTGATCAACAGCAAGCGCTAGCTCTGTGTATTGAGCTTCAAACATCAGGTGCAAGGTCTGGAACATGGGACCAGTCACATTCCAGTGGAAATTGTGAGTTTTAAGATACAGCGTGTAGGTATCAGCAAGTAAGCGAGACAAGCCATCGGCAATATTTTTACGATCGGCTTCCGCAATCCCAATATCAATAGTCAATGGTTGAGTAGCCATAGCATTAACCTCCGTAGTAGATGGTATTTAACTAGCCACTTTAGGCACCCAACTAAGCTAAGTGCTTCATGAGTACCGATCGTGGCGCACGACGAACACGACATCGAATAGTCTCATGGCCCAATCGGGCGCAGGCTTCATAGCGATGACAGCCAGAAAAGCCATAATACCGACCTTCCACTTCTAAAACCTCGATTGGTTCCCGTAGCCCCTCTACCGCAATCGACTCCATAAGAGCAGCCACTTTCTCTGGATTATTCTGACGATATAGGGGACGATGAATCTGGTTCAAGGGAATGTCTTGTATTCTGGCCATAGAGTCTATACTACTTAACCCTACTTCTAAATCATACTCGTTATGAGTACGAGTTGCAAGTCACCCATGTGGATTTACAACAGGCTAAATTGCTATCGAGTTGCACTCCTATTACTCAAGCGCACGATCGTAGCGTGGCGACACGATCGTGCATCCTTGCTAGCAGCGGCTTTGGCCTTTTACACCACTTTTTCCCTAGCGCCATTACTCGTGATTGGAATCAGCATCGCTAGTCTCATTTTTAATCAGGAAACAGTGCAGCAGAGTGTGCTGGAGCAAATTCAACTGGCGATCGGTCGCGAAGGGGCAGTTACTGTGCAAGCTATGATCTCAGCCCAACTTCGAGAGCGCTCTGGGCTGATCCCAACCGTTACCAGTATTGCCGTGATGGTGTTTGGTGCATCTATTGTTTTCACGCAACTGCAAGAGTCCCTCAATCTAATCTGGAAGGCCGATGCCAACTGGGGCATCATTCGCGGCTTCTTGCTAGGACGCATGAATGCCTTTCTCATGGCAGTGAGTACTGGTCTGCTAATGCTGTGTGCTCTAGTGCTCAGCACAGGGCTAACGGTACTGGCTCGGACTGTGGGCAGCATTGTTCCAGGAGCGATCGCGATTGTAAAAATACTTGACCCCCTAGTTTCAGTAGGACTGATTGCCATTGCCTTTGCTGCCATCTACAAAGTAGTGCCCCATGTCAAAATCAAATGGGGGGATGTATGGCTAGGTGCAATCATTACCGCCATGCTCTTTAATCTAGGTAAACTTCTGATTAGTCTGTATCTAACCCGCAGTGGTCTCAGCTCTGCCTACGGTGCTGCTGGATCCCTAGTTGCCATCCTCACGTGGGTCTATTACTCAGCACAGATCTTGTTATTCGGTGCAGAATTTACCAAAATCTATGCCCATACTCATGGTTCACATCGTCCATCCCTATCAACGGGTAAATGAGCTGTTCTGTAATATCGTCTAGTCAACCATCCTGGCCAGCTAATGGCACTCATCAGGTAAGGTCAAGGATACGATGGCAGTTGCAACTCCTAGTAAGAGTGTAAGTCCTTACTATAGAAGGTCATAACTCACCCAGGTATTCCTAGATATTGACCCATGAAGAATGGTGTAGATATCCGGTGCGCTCTGAAGAGTTGTTGATTAGATTAGTACTGAGCTATCACCATTGAGCCAAGCTTAACCATGTTTAACCCTACTAAACTTCTACTAGAGGCGTTTGTTCCAGAGTTCACGGCTGGATTTTATACCACTTATGGTGGCCAAAAGCCTGACTATGCGGAAATTATGGGCTGGGTTGGCAACATGGCGTTGGAGAATATTGCCAACAGCGATGCACTATACCACAACGTGGAACACACGATATTCGTCACGCTTGTGGGGCAAGAAATTTTGAGGGGCAAGCATATCCGGGAAGGTGGTGTTAGCTGTGAAGATTGGCTGCACTTTGCAATTTCTCTTGTTTGCCATGACATTGGCTATGTTAAGGGTGTATGCAGTCAAGACAACATCGAGCGTCGAATTTATGCCACGGGTAGGGGAGATGAGACGATCGAATTACCAAAGGGATCAACTGATGCGAGTTTGACTCACTACCATGTCGATCGAGGCAAACTCTTTATCCAAGAACGGTTTGGTGGACATCCATTAATTGTCTCCGACATCATTAAAGCCAATATAGAACTGACACGCTTCCCGGTACCCAAAGATGGTGACCATGACGACACCGTTAACTATCCTGGCCTAGTGCGTGCGGCTGACTTGATCGGACAGCTTAGTGACCCACGCTATCTTCAGAAAATTCCAGCGTTGTTCTACGAATTTGAAGAAACTGGCATCAACAAAGAACTGGGGTATCGCCATCCAGACGATCTGCGCGTAAACTATCCTCGCTTTTATTGGAATAGCGTTTATCCTTACATTCGAGATGCCCTAGGCTACTTAAAACTTACTCAAGAAGGGAAGCAAATCATCGCCAACCTCTATGCCCACGTCTTTGAAGTTGAACACGAAGTAGACACTAAGTTTTTTGTCTCAGCACCACTAAAGCCTAGTGCTAACTAAAACTTAACCACATCTTAACCTACTCATTAAGCTTTCCTTTACATAGTTCATTACGCTAGTGGATGAGCCTTATCGGTATAGTGAGCAACTCGTTTATCTCCAAACGTTGAAGGCTAGTGGCTGAGGAATGCGATTGCGTTGCAAGACCTGTCTTGCAGGTCAAGGGGTTGGTGTAAGCCACGTTTCATAGCATGTCAATGATTTTGCTGCTATGGGGCTTGCATCGTTGCTTAATGGTGTACGTTGCAAGTCTAGGTTAGTCCTGAGTTAGTAGTTGCTTAACCTATACACCCGTTAGGGGAGCGGCTCTGTAGAGATTGTGGTGCATTCTGATGTTGATTCGATAGTTGCCCATTGGTGGTTAGACGTTGCGTGAACTAGTTATCTGTGCACATGGGTAGGAGCAGATTCTTAGCAGTGCTCACGTCATCTAGAGTTCAGTAGTGGCAAATTCTATGCATGGACTGCGCCCAGATTCAACGATGCAAGAGCTAACACCAGAAGGCCTTCAAGTGGACTCAGCTTGGGTGGCAACAGATCTCGTCAAGACGTTCAATCGACAGTGGGGTAACCGTCTAGCAGATTTAATGGCTCACTGCGATCGCGAGAGAGTTGCTGTAGGCGAGCTAGATCTAGAGAGCAACAATGCAAATTTGACTGAAACTATCGAGTTGTCTATGAACACTTTGCAAGTACTCCGTGTAGTCACATTGTTGACCAGGATAATTTTTAACCAAGTACCTTACATTTGGTGCTGCAATGATAACGATTATGTTCAAGGTTGAAACGATATCGACAATGCTATTGCAGATTCCTAATGGCCGTCTTACCAAAACAAGCCGGGGGGTTGCATCAAGCACCTGCTTATCAACTGTTACT
>JANWZG010000162.1 GCA_025054735.1 Cyanobacteriota bacterium
GCAAGTCATCCTCTGAGAGACAGCGTTTTAGCTCCATCTGCATCATGGTTTGCCGTCCCAAGGCACATAGGCAAGACTGTTGGCGCATGGTTAGGGTGCGTGGGTTGTAGTCCATGACACTCAGTGTACCGATCGCTAAGCCTTCTGGGTTAATCAGAGGAATCCCAGCATAGAAGCGAATCTGAGGCGCAAGTGCCCACCAAGGACTAGCCTGAAAGCGCTCATCCTGCAATACATCTGGAATTATCAGTAGCCCTGCTTGTTGAATGGTGTAATGCGAGAAGCTATGCTCACGTGGAATGTCGCTAATGGAGATGCCAATGCTAGATTTAATCCAGACGCGATCTAAGTCCACAAGGGTAACCAAGGCGATTGGCACAGCACATAGTTCAGCCGTCAACATTGTCAAGTCATCTAGGGCAGAGTCATTGATAGAGCCTGCTGTAGAGTAGCTCCGGAGTGCTTTTAACCTGAGAGCTTCATGCTCGTCAGATGGATACTGCATATGACTAGTCCCAACAATGCTTCCAACTACAGCCCTTGAATCTTACAGCAACTTCGTCAATGATGCTGCCTGCATACTAGCAATTCTAGAAGGTTATCCATGCTGATTTGTGATTGCTTAATTCCGGTTTAACTAATAGAACTAGCTCTCCAAACTATTGCTACAGATGGCTAGTAGCAAGAACTCAGGTTCTTACTGTGAACTAATAGGTTATGTAGCCGACTCTTGGAGAAATGATATAAGTCACGCTGTGAAGTGCTAGACTACAGCACTCACAGTCTATCACCAGTTGTTTAGTCAGGAAGTTGCTGACCTAACACAAAGCTTTAGGCGCAAAACTTTAGAGTTGAGCCTTCGTTACCGTTCCCAACCGTAATCTTCCTAGCTCAGCACTAGAGAGCCACTACTTAGGAATCAGTATTTTTAGTAACTAAAAGCACTGTTTTGATAGGGTTACGCTGGATAAATTCGGATGCGTCGGTTAGGTTCGTCGCCAAAGCTGTTTGAGCGCAAGTGATAATGCTCTACCAGTTCATGTTGCATCTTGCGAACACGAGCAGAGCGAGGTAATAGCTCAACAGGCTGCCCTTTAGGAATCACAATTTGTTCCACAGCTAACCTAGTTTCTTCTAAAGCTTCAATCTCATCCTCATCTCGGCCCTGATAGAGCAAGCTCAAATCATTGGCAGTCAGAGTTTCTGGTTCGTCAATATCCAATAGCCGCCGTAGAGTATGGGCAATTTGAGGAATTGTATTGGACTTCATCGTGTAGATAGGAAGCTGGCGAGTTTTAGCAAGTTGGCGAAGTTTGGCATGGTTTTTGACGTGGGAGCGCAAAGCAAGAACGGCATCTGCGCAGTCAATGTCTTTTGTGAGGGCAATGGGTAAATTTAAGGTGCGAATTACTTGGTCAAGATGATTACGGCTAACGCCATAGGGGTAGATGTGAAGAGGTAGGTCTTCTCCGTTGGGGCCAAACCCATGAGCTGGTAATGGACTAGCACTGTTGGATGCGAGATTTTCAGAGGTATCTGCTAATGCCAAATTAGCCTCGTCAGGCCCGCCTAGTGATGTCTCCAGTAACTCGGCGAAGTGCATTTCATCACTGGGTATGGTTGTAATGCTAGGTAGGTTGGTGTCTTTCTGGCTATGGCTGAACGTGGTTGACGATCGTCGGCGATCGTCTCGACCATGGGTTGATGGCAGCGGGATCATACGACCAGAAGTTCGCCATCCCGTAGGAGTAGGGGTTAGGCTAGCTTCAGGTTGCGGTGTAACCTCATAGGTAGTGATAATCTTGCCGTTCTCATCTACGGTGCGAATGGGGGGGTTAGGTTGTCGTCCCCGCAGCAAGTCATCGACCGTCTCTGCTACTTGCTCATGAATAACCCACTTCTGGCGCTCTAGCATTTCTACCGCAATGTCAAACGTTGGTGGTGCTTTTCGCTCAAGCACACTCTTTTGGCTACCTCGTCGCCGTGCTTCCTCGTCTCCCAGAGTTACGGACTGAATGCCGCCAATCAAATCACACAAGGTAGGGTTTTTAATCAAATTAGCAATACGGTTGCCATGGGCTGTACCTACTAGCTGCACGCCGCGCTCTGCGATCGTGCGAGCTGCCAGTGCTTCCAGTTCTGTGCCAATTTCATCAATCACGATTACCTCTGGCATGTGGTTTTCTACTGCTTCAACCATGACTTGGTGTTGCAGCTCTGGCTGAGCTACTTGCATACGGCGGGCACGTCCAATCGCTGGATGAGGAATATCGCCATCACCGGCAATTTCGTTAGAGGTATCAATAATCACAACTCGTTTGTTAAGATCATCGGCCAGCAGGCGGGCTATTTCTCTAAGTGCTGTCGTTTTACCGACACCAGGGCGGCCCAACATGAGAATGGAGCGTCCACTCTCTACTAGGTCACGAATGAGGCCGATCGTCCCAAACACTGCCCGCCCCACGCGGCACGTCAGGCCGATAATCGTACCCCGGCGATTACGAATAGCACTAATGCGATGTAGGGTGCGTTCAATGCCAGCTCGGTTGTCACCGCCAAAATCTCCTAGGCGATCAACACAATACTGCAAGTCTTCCTGGGTAATCGGTGTATCCAGCAAATATTCCGAGCCGTCAAAAAAACGGGCCTCTGGTTGTCGTCCTAAATCCATGACTACTTCCACGAGGCTATCTCGTCGCGGGTGCACCTCTAAGCGGGTGCGAATCGCATCAGGGAGAACGTCTAGCAGCTTGGACAAATCGTCGATCGTTTGCATAGGGTTAGTGTCTAAGGTGAATAATACCGGCCTAACAGCAACATCGAGCAGTCATTGCTAATCAACTGCTTACCACAGGAGACTGATGCTTTAGTTGCTTAACTAACGAGTGGGCAATCCTAACGGCTTCCCACAACAACTCAGGATAGGCTTCCAAGTGGGTTGAAGCTGGTTTAGACAGATGGATTGGTGTATCAACATAGGCATTGCTAGATAGGGGATAATGGTTTACTTGAACTATTCCAATGGCATCTAGTTTATCGAAGATAGGGGCAAGCAGTGACCTCAGATAACTGCCATAAGCGATGCCAGCGATATGAGCAGGAGATGATATTGGGTGGGTATTCTGCAATGCTGAAGGTGTAGCAGCACTAGGTTGGCTCTTTGTAATATCGGGCAGTAAGCCTAACTCTCGCAGCTTTTTGACAGTGTAGCCATTCGTGCCACCCGCTAGTTGGACATAGCCTGGTAACTTGGCTGCGAGTACCCGTTGTCCTAGCTGGATTGCGGCATGGGTTGTGCCATTACCAATATCGCCACTCATGGGTCGTCCATCGGTTTGCCAAATTAGAGGGCAGGGCAATGGAGCCATTACGGCATACAACGATCGCAAATAGTCCACTACTCCATCACCATCAGGGCAACTGATGGCTATCACCTTGAGATGGCCTACCCAGGGTAAAATTGCCTGCCATAGTCTACAGAATTCAACAAATCGGCCGGGTTGGGTGTGAATTTCCAGAGCATCCACACCTTCTAGCACTAGGGGGGCGATCGCCGATGGTGAGGTGACATAGGAGTAGGTGCTAATCCGCTCATAGGGGCACTGAGTTACACACCGACCGCAGCCATAACATCGGCTGGCAATAACTCCTTCCGTTAAGGTAGCCCTAGAGTGATATGCATAGCTAGAGGACTGGCTAGCAACTATTGCCTGGGTTGGGCAGATTGCTTCACAAGGTCGGGGACAATCAGGGGGGCAGGTAGCGGCATCAAATTGAGCCTTGCGAAAATGGGGATCTTCACCATCGTTTAGGCTAACCATGACCCAGGGAGACCCGTGGGTCTGAATGCCACGATCGCGGGCTTGCTCTAAAAATGATTGTGCAGCCTGTATCCCTTCCCAAGCAGCAAGAACCACCGCAGAATCAGCAGATACATCAATGCAGTCAACACCCGCTAATGTACAGGCCAGTGCTAAGTTTCGCACAATAGGGAGATGTTGAAAACTGGCTCCACAGATTAGCTTGAACCAGTGACCTGCTTGTAACGATCGTAGAGGATGGTACGTCCGATTCACCCGTTAATGTTGTTAATTAAGTTACGTTTAAGTGATCAGCAACTAGTGCGACAACCATCGTGCAATAATGCACTCAGGATTTAGTTGCAACTAAGCCAAGTTAATTAAGCCAAGTTAATTTAAGCAGTCTCGTGCACAACCTTGAGTGCAAGCTAACTTAAGTGCAAGCTAAGCGCATAGAGTGCAAACATAATTTATGCTACACGCTACTTATGCGTTGAGTGTGCTCGACATACGAGCAGGTAGTGCAGTCCACTGATCCCCAATATCTAATATGCCTGAATAGTAGACCTAGATTCAACCTTTTATGCAGAGGATTACAAATTTTTTATAAATCTCATCAACGTGACCACTGCATCTTTTATAGTTGGATTGCATTTTATAAACCACTCTTTACGTGGCATTAATCTGTTAATAGTTAGCGTTTAGGTAGCGTTTTTATTAGTGCATATATGGCTTACTTTTGGTTCAAGGCGTTCCACATCATCGGCGTTGTTGTTTGGTTCGCTGGTTTATTTTATCTGGTGCGTCTGTTTATCTACCATGTTGAGGCAGATCAACAACCAGAACCTGCTAGGGGTATTCTCAAAAGCCAGTACGAGCTGATGGAACGTCGGCTGTATGACATTATTACGACACCAGGCATGGTGATTACGGTGGCCATGGCTATAGGGTTGCTGTATACCCAACCAGACTGGCTTAAGCAGGGGTGGATGCACTTGAAGTTAGGCTTTGTAGTTGTGCTGCTTGGTTATCATTTCTACTGCCAACGTCTTATGAAACAGTTAGCGGCTGGAGAATGCCGCTGGGGTAGCAAGCAACTGCGGGCATTTAATGAAGCGCCAACTGTGTTGTTGTTGGTGATTGTATTGCTAGTCGTGTTCAAGAATAACTTGCCGTTGGATGTGACTACTGGTGTGGTAGCAGCTGCGATCGTGCTAATGGCGGTTACAATTCAACTTTATGCCCGTAAACGTCGCCTGGATCAAGAGCGTCTAGCTGCTGAGCTGTCAGAAATGTCTTCAGGGGCTGAAGGTTAGTAAAGTAAGCACTAGTAAGGTTTTGATTACCCTAGAGTAAGCTGTGATCCCCAAGCATCTTGGGGGATAAAGCCACGGTCAACTGGCAGGGGTGCAACGGCTGCGGTCAAGGTAAATTGACCAGATTCAATTTGTTGCTTCAGCGTTAACGCCACTTGTCGCGATAAGTAAAGACTAGCTAGCGGAGCAACTCGTACCGGTTTGTTGTCGATTATGATCCGTCCTGATTTTAACTGGGCATAGGTCACGAGGCCAAAGGTAGGGCGCACACGACGTGGAATAGAAAAATCGACAACTGGAGCAACTATATCCTGATCCTGTACTGCACAGTGAGCAACAACCTCTTCATAGAGAACTGGCAGAGGAATTCCAATGCCCAGCATTAGCGATGGCCCATAGTTTTTGAAATAGCATCCCCGCACCCATTGAGGAGACATTTGCTTGGCATCCCCAATCAAGGCTAGGGTGGCAGCAGGGCCGATCGGTGTGCGATTAGGCAACCGCTTCTGTAACGGAAAGTGTTGAGTGCCTTCCCACGCTACATAGCCAACGCCACCGCCTAAAAAAACTCGAGTGCCAATGCCAATTAGTTGCAAATCTGGATCATTTAACAGCGGTGAGAGAGCGCCGGGGTTAGCATACACAGCGTTGCCTAGATGAGGCTGTAATGGGCCGAGATAGGTAAATAGGGGTCGATCGCCACCATTGACACCCACAATGAAGTTTTGGTGCAGACTACGAGGATTAAATAAATAAAACTGATTAATGCTGTCCTTGGTGATGGTAGTTCGGAACGAATCACGGGGATAGCAATCTGTAGCATAGCCTACAGCTCGCAGTTGCACAGATTTACCTGCAATTAAGTCAGCAATAACATGGCCGCCACCCCGATCGCTACTATCATCAGTACCTTCTGCCACTTGGGTTGCACCCAAATATAAGTCCACTGCACCAAAGCCAGCATAGGCCAATACTCCATCAAGCCAACATTGTCGAATTTTAATGGGTGGATCCGTATGACCAAGATTAAGAATTGCTCCGGCTGATTCTACTGGTTCAAAGGTGCCTGTAGTAATCACATCTACGGTTTGAGCTACCTTGGTGATCCCCATATCAGCTACTCGTGCCTTTAGCTCTTCTACAGTCCAGACGACTGCTTGTCGGCGCACGATTTTATCGTTAATATCGGCTAAGGTTCGCATAGAACAAGTTGCATGGTCTAGTAAATTTGTATTCCTAGCCCCTAGCCCCTCCCTAGGATCTTCTAGGCAGCAGAGCTGTCCCAGTCAATGCAGAGAGTTACCATGCCACATCTCCAGGTTCTACTTGAAAACGAGACTCACAGGGGTTATGGAAAACACAAACAACATTAGGAACTAGCAAGCCACTGACGCTCTGGAGGAGATGGGGTGTTCAACATTCAGTAGCTATTGCCCAACCTATCAGGGGATGCTAGGTCGTAGACAGGGTGCGTCGCTTTGTCACCATGCGGAAGGCTTCGATGATATCCCCAACTTCCCATGCACTAAAGTTGTTGGAACCGATACCGCACTCATAACCAGTAGCTACTTCCTTTGCGTCTTCTTTCATCCGCTTTAGGGAATCTATGACACCTTCATAGATGATTTCCTTGTTCCGGTGAACTCGCATATTACAGTTGCGTGTGATTTTGCCAGACTGAACGTAGCAACCAGCAACAAATCCACGTCCTACAGGGAATACGGCTCGCACTTCTGCTTGACCCAAAGGCTCTTCCACCAGTTCCGGCTCCAGTAAGCCTTCCATAGCAGCCTGTACGTCATCCAACAACTTGTAAATGATGTTGTAGTCTCGAACATCAACTCCCAAATCGTCAGCAATTTGACGAACGCCGACTGCCATAGTTGTATTGAAGGCTAGAATTACAGCGGAACTTGCGGCTGCCAGATCAATGTCAGTCTGGGTAACTTCACCAGGAGCAGCCAGCAGCACCCGTAGTTGAATCTCATTCTGGGGTAGCTGTTGTAAAGCATTCAAGATAGCCTCAACTGAGCCTTGCACATCTGCTTTCAGAATAAGGTTCAGTTCCTTCAAGTCGCCTTCTTGAGCACGGGCAGACATAGCATTCAAGCTAATGCGGCGAGCCGCCATGGCCTGCTTCTGTAGACGCTCTTGGCGCTGTTTCTCTTCCATAGAGGCCACAACAGCTTTAGCATCCTTTTCGTCTGCATAAACCTGGAATTCATCTCCAGCGGCGGGCACACTATTAAGCCCCAACACTTCTACAGCAAAGGAGGGGCCTGCTTTCTCGACTCGTCTGCCAAGGTCATCTACCATGGCCCGAACTCGACCATAAGCAGAACCTGCAACTAGAATGTTGCCGACTTGCAACGTCCCATTTTGAACCAGCAGAGTAGCGACAGGGCCTCTAGCTCGATCGAGGTTCGCTTCAATGACGGTACCCCTTGCAGGACGATCGGGATTGGCGTGCAAGTCTTCTAGCTCAGCCACTAGCAAGATCATTTCTAGTAGGCTGTCCAAGTTTTCGCCCTTAATTGCGCTGACGGGCACCATAATGGTGTCACCACCCCATTCTTCGGGCACTAGACCATGTTCCGACAGTTCTTGTTTAACGCGGTCAGGGTTAGCACCTTCTTTGTCTACCTTATTGATGGCAACTATGATCGGCACTTTTGCTGCCCTAGCGTGACTAATTGCCTCGATCGTCTGAGGTTGAACTCCATCATCTGCCGCGACTACCAGGACAGCAATGTCTGTTACCCGTGCACCACGAGCACGCATTGCCGTGAATGCTTCGTGACCAGGTGTATCAAGGAAGACAACCTGCTGAATTTTGCCTTCGTGTTCAACGTCCAC
>JANWZG010000163.1 GCA_025054735.1 Cyanobacteriota bacterium
CTAGTTCTGGTGCCCTTAGCGGTGCAGTTGGTGGTAGCCGGGGCGATGTGTATCGAATCCGTTTTATGCAAGCTGCCTCGACAACGTCGCCTGTAGTTCGGCGCAGCACTATGGAAATGATTGTTTCCTACGACCAGTTGTCAAACAAGTTGCAGCAATTGAATCGGGCAGGCAGCAAAGTTATGAGTGTTCAACCTGTGTAAGCAGGTTTGAAGTCGCTACGATCGACCTAGGCTATGGAATGGCTATGCTATGGCTCTGGGTCGATTGGTTAGCATCTGCTTTCATTTCAAGTCTATTGACTAAAGGAGAGTATTTCAGTGCCTATTACAGCACAAGCATCCCGATTGGGGACTTCGGCATTTAGCGATGCTGCTCCGGTCGAATTGCGCCCAACTTCGACCAAGGATGACGTAAAAGCCGTTATTCAAGCAGTCTATCGCCAACTCTTGGGCAACGATTATTTAATGGCATCTGAGCGTCTTGTGGTTCCAGAGTCACTGCTACGAGATGGCAAGATCACAGTCAGGGAATTTGTTCGTCAAGTGGCAAAGTCGGAACTGTATAAGACCAAATTTTTCTATGGCAATTTCCACAGTCGTGTTACTGAGCTGAACTATAAGCATTTGTTGGGACGCGCTCCCTACGATCAAGCCGAAATCAGTGCTCATTTGGATTTGTATGAATCCAAGGGCTACGATGCGGACATTGACTCTTACATTGACTCTCCTGAATATCAAGCATATTTCGGTGAGAATATTGTTCCTTACTACCGTGACTTAGTTACCACTGGAGTTGGCCAGCGTACGGTAGGGTTTACTCGCTTTTTCTCGCTGTATCGCGGATATGCAACTAGTAGCCGGGCACAATTCCAGGGCAACTATCCGAAGCTAGTGACTGAAGTGGCCCGTGGTACTGCATCTTCAGTTGTGGCTCCCGGTAGCACCTATACTCGTCCTTCGATGATGGGTGTTCCAGTCAACAGTACCTTTGGCGGTTCTATGGCCTATGGTTCTGGTCGGCTCTACCGAGTTGAAGTTGCTGGAATTGCTGGCCCTGGTTATCCTCGTGTGCGTCGTTGCAATAAGGTTGTCATTATTCCCTATGAGGAGTTGTCAGACCATATGCAGCGGGTTCAGCGTCAGGGTGGCAAGATTGCCAGTATTACTCCTCTCTAGGTTGTGTTGATCAGCCCGAACTATGGCTCCTAGGGGCTTGGTTCGGGTTTGTTAGGCTAATTAGCTGTCAATTTCCCTTCTCACTTGATCGTTTGGAGTTGTAAGCGTCTATGTTGGGTAGTCGGAGTTTTCGGTACGAAGTTGTTGGTCTACGGCAAAATGAAGAGACCGACCAGATGAGTTTTCCTATTCGCTCTAGCGCTAGTGTTTTTATCACAGTTCCCTACAGCCGGATGAATGAAGAGATGCAGCGCATTACCCGGATGGGTGGAAAGATTGTGAGCATCTCTCCTATCGGTTCAACTAGTTAATTGAGCTATTGTTGAGCTGACTGGGTGTTCTAACACTGTGAATATCTATGCTAGAGTCCAGTTTTGAGGATTCTCGGATGCAATCACCAGTAGGCCAGTCTGCTGGTGATGAGTCATCATTAACTGTAGAGCAGGCGATCGCGAACTTACGTGGCTCAGATCCGGGACTGCGATACTATGCAGCTTGGTGGTTGGGGCGATTTCGGGTTTCTACTCCGGAGGCGGTTGATGCATTGATTGACAGTCTAAGCGATGAGTCTGATCGCACAGCAGAAGGTGGTTACCCCCTCCGACGTAATGCGGCTCGAGCACTTGGTAAGCTGGGCGATAGACGCTCTGTACCAGGCTTGATTCAGTGTTTGGCCTGTGATGATTTTTATGTTCGTGAAGCAGCTATCCAGTCTCTGGCAATGTTGGGCGATCGTAGTTGTGTTCCTGCCCTAATGAGCTTCTTGGAAGATGGCTTGGCAGCAACTCAGCCAGAGGCGGGTACAGTGCAGTTGCAACAACCCTACGGTGCTATTCTGGAAGCGCTAGGCGTATTGGGGGCAACAGAGGCATTGCCGCTGATTGAGCCTTTTCTTAACCATCCGTTTGAGATATTGCAGTACGCGGCAGCTCGGGCCATGTATGAGCTAACTCAGGATTCGAGTTACGCTGAGCGTCTAGTGCAGGCGTTATCAGGAGATAAGTTGCCTTTGCGCCGTGCTGCTATGGCTGATTTGGGGGCTATTGGCTATGTCCCTGCTGCTAGGGCGATCGCTAGTACCTTGGCAGAAAATAGTTTGAAATTGATTGCCCTCAAAGATATTCTAGAGAGACAAATACAGCGTGATTCCTTTCCAAGCTTATCAGCCGATGCTATCCAAGTTATGACGCTAATGGATGGGCTATTGTAGATGGGCTATGGTGATAGGCCGCCGCGAATGAGTTGAGAAAGCTTTACGCGACTGCCAAGGTGAACTTATGTCTTTCAAAGCAAATTTCGAAGCAAATTGATCTTGCTTCCTGTACATACCCCAGCCCATTGGCGGTATAGTTTATGTCGAGACCTTAACTGTTACAGTTCCTGCCATGGCTGATTCTCGTTTGTCTCTTATCCAGGCTGTAGAACGAGCCGATTCCTCACCTCGGCTGATTAAGGCAGTGCGAGAGTTAGCAGCAGCTCGCTGGCAAGAAGCTATTCCTACCTTGATTGCTGTGTTGAGCTACAACAATCCTGGTGCGGCTGTAGCTGCTGTGGACGGTCTGGTAGATTTGGGAGAGGCTGCTGTTCCTGCATTGCTAGAGCAGCTTGACCAACATAATTACACAGCCCGCTCTTGGGCTATCCGAGCGTTGGCAGGTATTGGTGATCCGAGAGGGTTGGTTACGCTGTTGGGGGCCGCAACGGCTGACTTTTCTCCCAGTGTGCGCCGTGCTGCTGCGCGAGGGCTAGGGATGATGAAGTGGCATTGGTTTCCAGAGAATTTATTGGAAATCGCCCAGGAGGAGGCTCTGGAAGCTCTGTTGTTTGTAGCGGAGCACGATGAGGAGTGGGTTGTACGATATTCTGCTGTAGTGGGTTTGCAGTCCCTAGCTGATGCGATCGCTGCTAGCCATCCAGATTGGCGATCGCAAATCCTGACCTATCTAGAACGAGCTATGGCTCATGATCAAAGCTGGGCTGTGCGGGCTAGAAGTTGCATGGCGAAACAATATCTTCAAGAGCAAACAGTCGCTGCTGCCTCAAGGCCAGAAGAACAAGCCTCTCCCCTGTCAGCGACGGACTGGCAACATATATTGACTGGGCTGTATGATCGCAAGGCGCGTGAACGCTCTGTACTAGCAGAAGGTGACCCACGGCGCTACCAGGAACTGGCTTTATCGCTGACATCAAATCTTTAGGGCAGCTACCTAGCCACCGATTTGAGACATGGTACGAGTGTAAGCAGCTCCGGCTGTGCCAGAGTTCCGTTGCTTGAAGTTAATCTCTGGTTTGAGGGCTAGTAAAGCTTGTACCTGTTGGCGAAGATAGGTAGGGCTAACCCCAGATCGCAGAGCTGTGCGTAAATCCAGTTGGCCTGTTTCATTCAGCAAGCAGGGACGTAGCCAACCATCGGCAGAGAGGCGCATCCGGTTGCAGCGATCGCAAAAACACTCAGACATTTGACTAATAAACCCTAGAGTGCCCTTAGCCCCAGGAATGCGAAACACATCAGCGGGGCCGTTTCCTACCACGGTGCTAGATTCTAGTCCCCAACGATTGCGAATTTGTTGGCGCAGGTCTTCTGAGGCAATCCACCCCCGATCGCGAAACAATGCTTCGTTGCCGATGGGCATGAACTCAATAAACCGCACATGCCACTGGCGGTCAATACTCAAGGCAGCTAAATCTAACACTTCATGGTCATTGACACCAGGAATGACTACTACATTGAGCTTTAGAGGATCAAACCCTACCCGATGAGCTGCCTGAATGCCCTCCCACACCTGTTGCCAGCGCATGGGCTTACCAACTATCTGGGCAAACACTTCTGGATCTAGAGAGTCTAAACTGATGTTGATCCGACGTAGCCCCGCGTCGTACAGAGCCTGAGCCTTGTCAGCTAGCAGATAGGCGTTGGTGGTCATTGACAAGTCTTGCACTTGGGGCAAGGCAGCGATCGCTCTCACCAAATCCACCACACCAGGACGCAATAGTGGCTCACCCCCGGTCAGTCGAAAGCGGGTAAAACCCAGGGGGATAAACACCTCCTGGAGCAAGGTAATCAGTTCGGGATGGGTCAGCAACTGCTGATTCAGCACATACTGTAGATCTGCACCGTCAGGCATACAATACTGACAGCGGAAGTTACACCGATCAATGAGACTAATGCGTAAGTAGTCAACTGGGTTTAGCACATTAGGCAGGGCGTTCAGCAGTGAACAATAAAATAAATGACTTATAGTATAGACTCCAGCGAGTTGAGTCGTGCCATCGAGTAAGGGCTGTGGTACATTGCAAAAGAATAATTGCGTTTCATGTGACGAAACTACTATGCACCGTGCCAGTGGCATCCTTCTTCATCCTACTTCCCTACCTGGACGTTATGGCATTGGTGATTTGGGATCAACCGCCTACGAGTTTGTGGATTTCTTAGCTCGATCGCATCAGCAACTGTGGCAGGTGTTGCCACTAGGGCCAACGGGCTACGGAAATTCTCCCTACTTGTGTTATTCGGCGTTAGCGGGTAATCCGTTGTTGATTAGCCCCGAAATCTTGATGCGAGAAGGCTGGTTACGGGCTGAAGATTTGGAGGGGTTTCCTCATTTCCCTGATGATCGTGTCGATTATGACCTGATTGCTCCCTATCGCTATGCACTATTTAAGACTGCTAGCTTGCGGTTCAAATCAGAGGCAACACCAGAGCAGTGGCAAGCCTTTGAGCAGTTTTGTCAGCAGAAGGCTGGCTGGCTAGAGGATTATAGTCTGTTCATGGCCTTGAAGGATACTGACCAAGATTCAACCTGGAACCAGTGGGAACCAGCGATCGCCCAGCGCCTGCCTACAGCCCTAGAGCAGGCACGTCAGCAGTTGGTCGATGGCATCTACTTTCACAAATATCTTCAATTTGAGTTCTTTCGTCAGTGGATTGCCCTCAAGACTTACGCTAACGATCGCAACATTCAAATCATTGGTGACTTACCCATCTATGTTGCCCATGACAGTGCCGACGTGTGGGCTAATCCTCAAAATTTTTGCCTGGATAGGGAAACTGGTGAGGTAGCTCTAATGGCGGGGGTTCCACCGGATTATTTCAGTGAAACAGGACAACTGTGGGGTAACCCGGTTTATGATTGGCAAGTTTTGCAAGATAGTCAATTTGCTTGGTGGATCGATCGCTTTCAGGGCATGTTAGCCCTTACTGACTGGATCCGAATTGACCATTTTCGAGGGTTTCAAGCCTACTGGGCAGTGCCCCATGGTGAAACAACTGCCATTCATGGTGAATGGATTGAGGCTCCTGGTGAGGCATTTTTCCGGACTGTGAAACAAGTCCTAGGAGATTTGCCAATCTTGGCGGAAGATTTGGGCGACATTAGCCCAGATGTTATTGCCCTGCGCGATCAATTTGGCCTCCCCGGCATGAAGGTATTACAATTTGCCTTTGAGTCTGACAGTGCTAATCCTTTCTTGCCCTATAACCATAGCCAAAACTTTGTTGTCTACACTGGGACTCACGATAACAACACTACCCTGGGTTGGTTTAACCAAGACTTGTCGGACTATGGCAAACAGCGGCTGACTCGCTATCTAGGTGGTCTTAGCTCTATGGGTGTGAATTGGGATTTAATTCGACTAGCCTTTAGCTCTGTTGCCAATTGGGCGATCGTCCCCTTACAAGATGTAATAGGTTTGGATCAATCTGCCCGCATGAACCGCCCTGGTACGCCATCGGGCAATTGGGAGTGGCGATTTCGGGCAGATATGCTAACGGATGAAATCTGCGATCGTCTCCGAGACTTTACTGACATTTACGGACGTATGGCTGTTAGAGATAGCAGTTTGACTGACCAAGACGAGTAGCACACAAAACTTTACGCTCTACGGATTGATAGTAACCTCATAGTTACAACAGACTAGCTAGAATAGTTTATCTGGAATTGCACAGTAAGATGGGCAACATTGAGTAGCGCATTACGGTTTACATTGTGCACAAGTCTACTGTGCACAAGTCAAGACAGTGCATTAGCCTTTTCATGAACTTGTTGCCAGCTAGGAGGGAAGATTATGAAGCTGCACAACCTAGTATCTCAGTGGTGGATTCATTGGCAGCAGGCAACTGCGTCTCGGCGCAGGCGATCGTTGCCCTATTCCCTCGTTAAAACTTACCAAGCTATTAGCTCTGCCTCTGTGGATGACCTGTGGAAAAAAGTTGTGGATTTAGCTGATGTATCCTGGCATCCCATCCTCTTCAAGACTAATGTTCCCTACGGACTCATTGCCAAACCAGGATTGATTTATAAAGCCTTCACCCGCCTCTGCCCTACGATTCCAATTCAGATTTTTGTAGAGCGTGTGAACCCTAGAGAGCTTCTGAGTGTGAGGATTTTGGCCATTCCAGGAGTAGAAGAGCGCGTTACCTACCGAGTTGAATCTACCCTATGTGGCACCTGCATTTCCTACTCAGTTACCTTGCGGGGGTGGCTCTCTCCAGTGATTTGGTCTGTGATTCAACCCTATGCTGAGCGAGTAGCAACACGGCTAGCTCAAGCTGCTGAACAATCGGCGTTGCAGCCTGCCACCCCTAAGCCTACGTCTTGGCAAGAGGGCTGTTTTGATTTTTAGAGAGTCGCTAGATACCGTGGCTTTTGCCAATGACCCAATGACGACGGAAGAACCGAGATAACGCTGTTTCCTCTAGGGCTAGGTAAATAGGGCGACCATGGGGACAGGTGCGCGGATTGCGGGTTTGTTGCCACTGGTCTAGGAGGGTTTGCATGTCTGCCAACGTTAGGGGGGTGCCATTGCGAATAGCACTGCGACAGGCGGTTGCCACTAGGGCAGACTCTAAATCACCACCTAGGCTTAATTCCATCAGTGCCTCAGGACAGTCTGATCGGGCAGCTAGCATAGCGGGGGCTGTACGCACTGCCCAAAGCTGATCCCCAAAGGCTTCTACCTCTAACTCTAGGCGGCGCAGTTGATCCACTTGGGCGGGCGTGAGGTGATTAAGAATGATAGGGGTAGGCAAAACTGTCAACTGCCAGCGATCGCACAATTGCTCATACAACACCCGTTCATGGGCGATGTGCTGTTCCACTAACCACAGACCAGTAGCGTGTTCTGCCAGGATGTATGTGTTGTGAACTTGGGCTAGGGCACGCAGCGGTGTTGGTTGGGGATTGGCTGATGGATGGAGTAGGGAGTCTGAGTCAGGGGCAGCAATTTGGCGACTGACTCGATAGCCTGCCTTAGATTCTGTAGCTGTTAGCAGGTTGGTAACCCGTTGGTTCTGGGTGCCAAGGTGAGTACTAAGGCACTGGTCAATTGCCTGACTCACCCAGTGCTGCCAGTCAGTGAGGTGATGGAGATATACCTCAGTCTTAGCAGGATGGCGGTTCCAGTCAATTTGGCTAGCAGGTACATGCAGATGGACGAAGCAGATGGGATGGCGATCGCGGGGCAGTGTCCGGCGAAAGCTGGCCAAAATCACCTGTTCTATCTCTAGCAACTGGACACAGCGGCCATTAACTGCTACTTTTACCCAATCTGGTCGATGCCGATGACAACGGTCTGGTAATCCAATCAAGAGATAAAGGGTAGGGGTATTAGGTGGGTGAGTAGTGTTCGATATTAAGTCTCCAGGGGGATATAACTGTGGAGAATTGGTAGTGGGTGCCTGAGCCAGGCTGATGGCCTGCTGCATCTCTTGGAGATCAGTAGACTGCACATCCTTGAGGATTTGGGGCAACAGTTGTCTAGCCGTGGTGCCGGAATAGAGGGTGAACC
>JANWZG010000164.1 GCA_025054735.1 Cyanobacteriota bacterium
AGGCATACCGGGTCGTCGTGAGGGTGCAGGCACTAGAGGCTGTACCCTGGAAAGTCCACAGCCATCACCTGCTGGTAGAACGATCGCAATCAACGGCAAATCGTCACCCAACCTGGTAGCACTGATTCCAGAATCCAACATTGGTGCAACTCTGGCAGCATATCCCACATTCTTCTGGTACGTGCCTGCCAATTCCCTCAAGGTTGGTCGGTTTACGCTCTACGATTCCTATGGTGCTAACCGCAAAAAACTCTATGAAACTCGGTTGAACCTAGATGGGACACCAGGCGTAATCAGCTTGAGGTTACCTGATAATGGTACAGTTCCCCCGCTGGAACTAAACCGTACCTATTACTGGGTATTTCGCGTATTTTGTGACCCTCTGGATCGGAGTGGTGACTTGCAAGTAGAAGGCTTTGTGCAGCGTGTAAAGGCTAGTGCCAGTTTAGAAGAGCGCCTGCGGACAGCAACAGCACGAGAGCGTCCGACAATTTACGCGGCTAGTGGTCTTTGGCATGAAACCCTTATTAGTCTGGTGGAGTTACGGCAGGCAAATCCCAACGATCGCTCAGTGCAAACTGATTGGGAAAGCCTAATGCAGGTCATTAGGCTAGAGAGTCTAGCTAAAGAAGCCATCGTACCCTGCTGTCAAGTGCAAGCTAGTTCATCTCGTTAAAATCACAGGTCTTAAATGGCTAGTTTCCTGGTGGTTAGTCATATACAGCTTCTTCAGTACTTAAAGCATCAATGGCAACGGTTGGGGGCAATCGTCTTCATAGCATCCAGTGGGCTAACCGTGTCACCAACTCTAGCGCAGGGCAACTTGGGGCGAACCTTGTTGCAGCAAGTAGGGCAATGTGTTCAGCAGGATATTATTCGTCAGCGACTCTTTTCCCAAGAAGCCTTAGAACTTGCTTCGATGAATTGTACCTTCCGGGTGGTGGTGTTAACCCCAGAGGGGAAGGTGCGTCAGGATGCTGAAGCACGGATGTTGGCCCTAGTGCAAGCTAGTGGAGCGCAAGTGCCATTACCTGACAGCCAAGGGCGAGCAATGGTGCCCTTAACGGTTTTACCAGGAGATGATGTCTTTACGGTTCCGGTGCGGATAGGGAATCAAACCTATCCTTTTCTTGTGGACACAGGTGCCTCTAGCTCTATTATCGATAGTCAAATTGCCCGTCGGCTAGGCTTGCGTGGCACTCAAATTCCCAGTAGGTTGTTGTCTTACATGGTGGTGGGAAATGACTGTACAAACGTGAAGGCGACTGTGCATCCGTTGCCTACCCTTCAGGTGGGTAATGCTACTGTTCGGGGTCTTAGGGGCATGGGCCTAGAGCGCAAAGACATTCCAGGGCGGCTAGGGGGAGTGTTGGGGATGGACTTCCTCAGTGGATTTGATGTCATGATTAATCCTCGATCGCGACAGTTGCAACTCTCACCTCCTACCCCGCTCAGTAAGACAGGAATCCCATTGCAAGGCAAAATGGGCCTGATGACGGTTTCAGTGCAGATTAATGGTCGAGGGCCATTCACTCTAGCGTTGGACACAGGGGCAACTTGGATGGTGCTATCACCTGCGCTAGCACGACGCTTGCAGATTAATATCGCAGCAGCAGAACCCATGGAAGTGCAAGGATTTTGTGGTTCTGAAACTGGCAAACTGGTGACCTTAAATCAAGTGCTTATCCAAACTCACCAGGTTAATCAGTTGCAGGCGATCGTTTTGTTAAACAGCGAACCGTTGGATCTCTTGCAAGTAGACGGCATTGTTGGACAAAACTTTCTCAACCGTTACCAGCAACGTTGGCAATTTGGCCAGCGCAGTCCCCTTGGCTATCCCACGTCGGGCAGGTTAGAGTTGATACCCTTGCGCCCATAACTCATTCAATCTGTTGTGTATTCCACGTGAAACTGCCATCTGCTTGGGGAATTGGATAGGCCAAGCGCCATGTTTTGCCTTCCGACTGACGTTGTAGGTAAAGCGTGAATGATTGCTGGCGTTGTGTCAAGCGCCGTTCTGGCCAGTAGAGGATGGCATCATACAAGCCTTGCACTTGATAGCCTAATAGGTTCTCGATTGGTAATGCTTGTTTCTTAACAATGCGAAATCGCTGGATGTCTACCAAGGGTAGAGTCGTAGATGGCAATCTCAACTGTTGAGCCAATAACTCAGCAGTCTGACCAAGGTGCATTGCTAGTGCTCGTTCTACTACATCACTAGGCAATACTGATGATGGGCTACAAGCAGATAACCCCACCGCTAGGAAAATCAGTGCAGCAATCCCTAGCACCTGTATTGCACGCAGGAATTGGCATTGAATAATCCGCACAGGTGCCATAGTTACGGTGACGCTGAGGGTGAACTGAGTCCCCCAATGCGATCAGGAGGCCAAAAGCGCACAAATGCTCGGCCAATGATGCGATCGCGAGGCACAAATCCCCAATAGTGGCTATCGTAGCTATTATTACGATTGTCTCCTAAGACTAGGTATTGCCCATCGGGAATCACCTTCGGTCCCCACTGATAGTTTGGAGGCTCTTCAATGTAAGGTTCTCGCAATGGTTTACCGTTAATAAAGACTCGTCCACCATTCACTTCCACAGTTTCACCCGGTAGACCAATTACACGCTTGATAAAAGCATCTTTGAATTTCTGCTCCTTAAGAGCATCGGTAGGTTCAAAAACAATGATATCCCCTCGTTGGGGTGCACTGAACCGATAGGAGACTTTATCAACAATCAAGCGATCTCTTTCGATCAATGTTGGTCGCATTGATCCCGACGGGATCCAACGAGCCTCAGCTACAAATGTACGAATGCCCAGAGCTAGAACAACACTGAGGACGATCGTCTTTACACCTTCTACCCAAGGATTTTCTGGGACTTGTGCTTGCCCTTTAGCAGATTTATCAGCAGTTAGTTCTATTGGGTTATTCTCAGCCATATCATTCAGGAATTAGGACAATTACGGTAAACGTGTCTCCACACTAGACTTGGTGAGGCTGTTGATGGGAGATGAACAGTCTATCGAGTAGACCAGAAATAATGTATCGTCACGATAGCATGTCCTACAGATTGAGGGAAAATGCATAGACAGTCATTTCCATCATAGCCACGACAGATCCAATATGTCTGCTGTTTCTCCGTTGATCATACGAAATGCCAACATCTTGCTGGCTAACGGCGAATTTGTTCGCAGTGATTTAAGCAGCCACAACGGCAAAATCACTCAAATTGCTTCAGATATTGCCAACCCTGACCAGATTCCTGAATTAGATGCTACGGGATTAACATTGCTCCCTGGAGTTATTGATCCCCAAGTGCATTTTCGTGAACCAGGATTAGAGCACAAGGAGGACTTGTTCACAGCTAGCTGCGCTTGTGCTAGAGGTGGTGTGACATCATTTCTAGAGATGCCCAATACCCGACCACTCACCACTACTCAGGCTGCATTAGACGACAAGTTAAGACGAGCGGCTGAAAAATGCCTTGTGAACTATGGTTTCTTTATTGGCGCTACGGCTACGAATTTGCCTGACCTGCTGACTGCAAGCCCCACACCAGGGATCAAAATTTTTATGGGATCCATGCATGGTGAGCTGTTAGTATCTGAGGAATCGGTACTTGCAACGATTTTCTCTCAGGGATCACGGTTGATTGCTGTTCATGCTGAAGATCAAGCTCGGATTGTTCAACGCCGACAACAGTTCGCAGGCATAACAGATCCTGCAATTCATTCCCAAATCCAAGACAGCCAGGCAGCACTGTTAGCTACTCAGCAGGCCCTAGCACTATCAAAACGGTATCAGCGACGGTTACATATTTTACACTTGTCTACAGCAGAGGAGGCGGAGTTGCTGCGGCAAGACAAGCCAGCATGGGTCACGGCAGAGGTCACTCCTCAACACTTGTTATTGAATACAGATGCCTATGAGCAGATTGGCACACTAGCCCAGATGAACCCACCGCTACGATCGCCCCACGACAATGCTGTTTTGTGGCAAGCACTTCTGGATGGAGTGTTAGACTTTATTGCCACTGATCACGCACCCCACACATTGGCAGAAAAGGCACAGCCCTATCCCAACAGTCCCTCAGGGATGCCGGGAGTGGAGACTTCTCTAGCGCTCATGTTGACCCAGGCAGCTCAGGGACGTTGCACAGTTGCTCAGGTAGCCCACTGGATGTCAACAGCAGTGGCTGAAGCCTATGGAATTCCCAACAAGGGCAAAATTGCTCCGGGCTATGATGCTGATTTGGTGTTGGTGGATCTGAATGCCTATCAACCAGTCCGCCGAGAAGACCTGTTGACGAAGTGTGGTTGGAGTCCGTTTGAGGGATGGAACTTAACAGGCTGGGCGCAGGTGACGATCGTTGGTGGACAGATTGTGTACAATCGGGGGCAACTGAACCATAAGGTAAGAGGACAAGCATTACAGTTTATCTAGCCAATCTCTGCGCTAGTCTCTCACCAATGCCAAAACCGTTATTCCAGCAAAATTTCGACCCACTTGGGAGGCGCAGGAATTGGGTTCCCTAGCCGCTCCAGCATCAGTGATGCCACTAAGTGCACAACAAAGGCATATATCAAGTTATTCAAGACTACCATCGTGATGATCAATATCTGCACAAACCATAGGCTCGGCTGTGCCAGTAGGCCAAGTTTAATGAACAGCCACTCAGCCAACTCAGTAATCTGGGTGGTGACATAAAGCCAGAGGTCGTCACCCAGTAGGATAGATACTAGCCAAATGCGGAAAAAGAAGCCAATCGTTCCTAACAGCGTTCCCATGGCAATGCTGCTATACCAGTTCATGCCCCATCGCCACCAAGCCCCAAACTGTACGCCCATTACCCCATAAGGGATAACAAATTGGATGCTACGGGGCGGCCCCATCAACACAGAAAGTAGCAGCCCAGAAACAATTGTGCCCATCCAGGCAGCGCGTCCGCCCCATCGGAGATAGATGAGCGCAATAGGGATAGGAAAAAAGATACGCAGTACTGGCCCTAGAGGAAAGTAATAATTGACAAGCCAAATTAGGCTCGATGCACTGGCTAGGAACGCTGTCTCGACCATAACAAGTGTGACAGTTTTATGCCGGGTTGCCTTCAGGGGCGATGGCTGCCACTGTTCCAAATCGCTAGCATTTGAGGCGATCGTGTCAGGGCGAGGATTAGGTAAGTCAGACATTGGGGGTTAGTAACAAGAGGGTGAATTGGGATCTAGGTATCCAATTGATGCATTCAGATAACTCGTAATGACGCTAACTAAGCTCTAGAGCATCATGCGTTCGATGGCGATTAGATCTGGAATGCACAACACATCTCGATCGCGAATGATCGTCCCCTTCTTTTCTAGTTTATTTAAGACTCGTGTTACTGTTTCCCTTGCTAGCCCACTCAGGCTACTCAATTCTCGATGGGGTAAGTTGGGAATCTCAATCCCTTCGCTGGTACGTTTCCCCTGGCCTTCTGCTAGGAATAGCAAAATATCTGCGACCCGCGACGTGCTATCAGACTCTCGCAGACGTAAACGGCGATTGACTTGGCGCAAACGGCGTGCCATCAACTGAGCTAGCCGGATTCCCGCTTGAGGTTCTGAACTCAGCAGTTGCACAAAGTCTTGGGCAGGCATGTTGCCAATTGTAGTGCGAGCTAGGGTGATTACGTCGGTCGATCGCGGTACTTCATCTAGGGGAGCCATCTCGCCAAACAGTTCCCCCTTACCTAGAATATTGAGGGTAATTTCCTTGCCATCCAGGTTGTAGGTGCGAATCTTCACCCAGCCATCTAAGATGAAATAGACGGATGTTCCCCAGTCATTTTCTAGCAAAATCACCTGATTAGCGGGATGCTCACGGGTAACCATGTGCGCTGTTGCCCGCTCTATGGCGCTATCAGGGAGCCCCTGAAAGAAGGGGGCTGATCGTACCATTGCAGCATGGGCTTGGCTATCGCGAGGGTTATAGCGTTCTTCCATTGGGTTCAGCAGACAACAACAGTTTTGAGCTTAGACTATAGTTATAGTCAATAGTTATAGTCAATTGTATTGAATCTAAGTTACAGGACACTATAGCGTTATGGTTCTACGTTCCAGCAAGACTTGCAAGTGACTCCTACTACATCTATCTGTCTATGATTTCAGTAGACTAATGTCTTAGCAAATCAAACTAGCGTGACTGTAGTCTCTGAAATCCTAAGAGGGTTAGTATGTAGACGCATTGCTAAAGGTAGAGAGTGTTAATGATAAAAAATTTATCGGCATGTGCTTTTCAGTAGTCCTGAATAGCCAGAATATAGCTTTAGAGCATAACAAACTTTACTTAGCTTGGTTAAATTTAGTTTTCTAAAAAAGCGTTACGTTTTTGGGTTTCTAGCATACACTTCTGGCAATCATGGCTGGCAGCTATTAGGTTAATAATCACGTACTTTGGTAACGGTGAAAGTATAGAAAATCATAATCAACCATAACTAGTTGGCACTTACATGGGAATACTAGTACATGGGAATACTAGTAGATGCCTTAACTCTTACATTCATGGAAACCAAAACTATTTCAGTGGACTTTAACGAACTACATCGATGAAGTATTGATGAACTTACTAACTTACTAAATTGATGAACATACCAATCTGCATTGATAAAAGGAGGCTTAATTACTGTAGGACAGCACTATCAGGTAATACAGGTTAGATGGTGCGGGTTCTAATCCGAGACAACTTTGTTAGACGGGTTAGACATAATCAAGGTGGGCATAACACTATTGCTATTATTCAAGTGTAGTCAGGGATCCGAGTTGTGAGTGGTCAGAGAGAACAGCTACAGGCACTAATCGCAGACATTGATGGAGTACTTGGAAGGGCAACTCCTAATTTGCCATGGGTAATGTCAGGAGGGACAGCAGAGCAGCGGCAACTTTTGGAGCGGGTTCGTAGCTATCTAGCTAGCTTGAATCCTGAGCCGAGTAGTATGGGAAATCACCGGTTAGACGATCGCCCTGGCTGGAGTGGAGGTAGCATGAGCCATGTGACAGATGCCATGCAACCGCAGCAAGTATCCCAGCAAATTCTTCAAGCGGTCATGCATGAACTAAGTTATCTGCGGGCAGGCTTGCTACAGCCTATTCAGGCGGATATAGAACGATTGCAGCAACAGCGTGCTGCCTTACAGGCGGAAATTACCCAGTTAGAGCTACGAAAACAATACTATCTACAGAGTCAAGAGTCGTCGGCATTACCACTGGAAGCACTGCGCACGTTAATTAACCAACTGCAAGCAGTTTTGACACAGTCTAGCCTGCCATCATCAGGTCAGGTATTGTCGGGTGAGGTTACTAGTCCTGAGTTGCTGGGGCAGGGCTATGCTACACAGCAAATTCAGCAATTGCAGGCTCTTCAGGCCCAATCCGATCGTCTATTGATGAGTCTAGACACAACGCTGCGGATTGTTTGTGAATCTCTGCAACATAATCTCAGAACCTACGAAGAGTCATTGTCTCAGGGCCTGCAAAAGATGCATAGCTTGGGGCAGCAGGGTGAAATGATGTTCACCGCTTGGATGAATTTTTTGGTGCAACGGTTGGGGCAAGAAACTGCTGCCTATTTGCAAGGCTCGTATCTTTCTGCTAACCCATCACTGGCGAATACAGCTACTTCAGATAGCCAGTCATCCTCAACTCTGGGCACTACAGCCCGGCTGACTCCCCAGACCCAGCGCGTGCTAGATCAGTTGGGAATTACGCCACCTGTTATCGATATGCCCTATCCGGGCATGGAGATGCCATCTGCCACTGATGGTTCGTTAAGTGGTTCGTTAAGTAGTCGCTTTAGCCTAGAGGGCATGGATTTGGATGATTTGGATATTTCAGATCTAAATCTAGGCTCACCTCAGCCAGGGGTTGCTCAAGCTGACGATCGTACACCCCACCAGCAAACCCAGGACAT